>JAIRYX010000279.1 GCA_031267635.1 Planctomycetaceae bacterium | reverse complement strand
CCCCAAAAGCCAAGAATTGCCGTCTCCGATGGGACGTCGGAGCCCCGCGAGCCGGCGTCCGAGAGAAAAATCCGGACGCGGGTGTGTCCTGAATGTTCACTGCTATGCGTAACATGAGTTATTATTGCAGCCCTTATTTATGAGATTCCCTTTAGTAGCCAACGACGCCCCCGATATGTGTCCTTATGCCCTTATATTTTAGATCATGAATTTTTATCAAAACAATGGAACGAAAAATAAGGGAATAGGGAATAAGGGCGCGCATATGGGTGCAATTCGGGCGAATAAGGGAATGGTATAAATAAGGACGGCAGTAGAGATATTTTCCGGTAAAATTGCTTGTAATTACCCGATTGCCGTGCGGATTTATTTGGCTTGGGCAACTGTAGAGTTACTGTCAATTTTATCCGAGCGGCTTTATTATTGCCGCCCTTATTATGAAATTCAGTAAAAGGTTTGCCCAACTCCAATCATCAAAATTGGAGAACTCCATGTGTCAATTGGATTTTTCCACTTTCCGCTTTTTTTCCGTCCAAATACTCTAAAGACTTCTATCGACTGAATAGTTACGAATGAAATTTGAATTACTCAAACGCCTTTTTGATTTCGCCGACCAATACGCCAAACAATGTTTCGGTAATGGGCGATAATTCTTTTTCACTGCCGATAAAATGATAAACCGCATGCTTGTGAGCGAGCGTGTGATTCGGTTTCAGAAACGCGGCGGGCGAAACGCTTTCCAGTTCGAGAAACGGTCCCATAATACTGCCGTCGTCAAGCGGCCCGTCATTGTAAGCGTTCATCGCGTCGCCCGTGAGCGGGTCTTTGTTCGGATTCCATTCTTGACTCAAATAAACAGCGTCTGGCTTCACGTCATACGTTATCACCGTTAAACATTCCGCGTCAGGATCATAATTTCCCGCAACAGGCAATGCGCGTTTGCTGTTCAAACCGAGTTTACTGCGGTACTTGCCATCAGTTTTGAGGTAAATAACGTTTCCCTTAATTTTGAGACGGTCAGACGGAATCTCTCCAAAGTAATCGGAAGTCGCGATGCGTCCTAATTGTTCTTCGTTCCCTTCACGGAAAGGGATGACAGTTACGGCACGCGGCGCAGGATGGAACATGTCGAGCATCCAAATACAAATCGTTCCGGTTTCTGTTGTCCACTCGAAATCGTTTCGATTAACAATGCTGTTTTCTGTTACGTAAGCGACTGTTTTTACGCCGGACGGAATTTTGGTATTCAATTGCGCGGCGACCGTTTCCGGTTCCATCAATGAAATATTGCGGTCAATGCTTAATTTAAACTGTTGCCCCAAATAATTTGCGACTTCCATTTCTTTTTTCAACGAAACCGTTTTGCGATCGGATTTCACGACTTCCCACGACTCGGTATCAAGCGGCTTGGGCGTACGCCAGTTGTCATAAACTTGCTTCACGCCGGACGGAAAATAAATGGAAAACGTTCCGCCTTCCGGTCCGAGCCAGAAACGATTTTCACCGCCATAGCCGTTCATGTGTTCGTCAATTACACCGGATTCAAAGACTTTGTAATTGACAAAACCGAGACTTTTGCCTTTTTCGCCGTCGGCGGAACTGGTAAACACCTTCGCCTGATATTTGGGCGAAACAACAATCCGCGACCATCCGTTGCCGTCCGATAAGACAATAAGATTTTTGTCTTTTTGCGATAGATATTGTTGGTCGTAACCGAAAGTTCCTTTTTCAAATGTTTCTTTTTCAAGCGTATTCATGATCGTTTCTCCCGAAAACGCATTATAATCCGCGTATGTCAAAAGATACGCGAGAAACAATGCCGCATAATAAAAATATTTCTTGCTCATGTTTCATCAATTTTCAAGGAATTAAAGTTCTATTTTTTTGCAAATAACTAAACTATAGTAAGAGATAATTGCAAACGCAATCGTCGGAATCCAATATGCAAATTTGATATTGGAAGAATCGGAAACGATGCCCTGAATTTGAGTCAACACCGCTGCGCCGGCAATCGCCATCACCATTCCCGCACCGCCGATTTTCATATCGTCTCCTAAACCTTTGACGCCGAATCCATAAATCGTGGGAAACATCAGCGACATACATCCTGTAATACATACCAATGCGTAAACGCCGACCATCCCTTTTCCGTAAACCGTCAACAAGCAACAAACAACGGCAGTAATCGCCAATGCCGAAAGAATTTTTCGCGGCGTAATAAATTTCATCAGACCGGTGCAAACAAAACGCATAACGACAAACAAAATCAGCGACATAATATAATAAGTCGCGCCTGCCTGTTCCGATGTGCGTGGCAATAGATCGTTCAAGCCAATGGTTTCGCAAACGCGATAAAAACAAGCGGCAATCGGTTCAACATTCCGTAGCTTTTCCACGACCATTTCCGGAGAAGGAGACGTACCAAGCGACGCCACAGCGCCGTTTAAGTCCAATTCGTGTATGACATAACGAATCACAAACGACCAAACGGAAATCTGCGCTCCGACATAAAAAAACTGCGCAACAACGCCCCAAACATAATTTTTGTTTTTCATCAACCGTCTGAATGTCGCGACAAACTCTAATTTCTTTCCACCTTCTTTCAGATTCGGCATTTTAGTAAACAAGATTGCCAAAAGCAGCAAAAACATCACAAAACCGAGCATTGAATAAGTTAGGGTCACATAATTCAGTTCCTGTTTCTGAATTTCCGCCAGTTCCGCTGTCGGCAGCGATACTCTTTCGGAAGCGGTTAATAAATTGAGTTGCGATAGAATAAAAACTTGGCTGATAACAACGCCCGTAATTGCGCCGAACGGATTAAACGATTGAGAAAAATTCAAACGTTGCGTTGCCGTTTCTTCCGGTCCGATGGCGCAAATGTACGAATTTGTGGCTGTTTCAAGCACGGAAAGTCCCGCAAACAAAATAAATATTGCCGTCAAATACATGATAAAACTTACGTCCGCATGGATGTGCAGACACCACATTGCCGGATAAAACAGAAAACATCCTCCAGCATAAAACGACAATCCTAACAAAACGCCAGACTTATAGGTAAACTTTTTGATAAATAATGCGCCGGGAATAGCGCAGAATCCGTAACCGAATAAATAACAAACGACTTGTATCCACGCGGTTTTGGAATCCGACATACTCATAATACGCTTAAACGCCGCCAGCATCGTGTCGGTCAGATTATTCGGAATTGCCCACGCAAAAAACAAACTTGTCAGCAGGACAAACGGCAATAAAATATTTTGAGGAATGATTCGCGATTTCATAGGAAGATGTCTATTTGGAGTAAAAATTAAAAATTTCCAGGGACGCATCGGCTATCCCAAACAGAGACTTTTTGTAATATAACACTTTGAATTTTCAATTGCTAGAGAGGATTTCCCAAAGACGAAAACATTTCAGTTTCTTTCACTTTTGTCTTTCCAAAAACCGTGAAAGAATCAATGATATTTTCATTCTATCATTGATTGCTTATTCACACGTCAATACTGTTGATAATTCCTTTACAAAAAGTAAATTATTCTGTTTTTTATTCGTGGGGGATTTAGAATTATTCAGTCGCTCAAACCACATAAATCCGTACCGCGCAACCGCATCGTTACAGTATTTCATAAATCAAGCCCTCCTCCAAATGTGAAATAAGCGGCTATTTTGTCCAAAAGTGTTTGAATGATTTTCATCACGCACATGACAGCAATTTCTAAAAAGCGAGAAAATGCTTTTAGAAAAGAGATCCGGCGTCTTTCATTTTAGAATCATTGATGAACTTCAGCGGAAAGATTTTCCGGCGATTGGTCAAAATATGAACTGAACCCAATTCAGGATATGCCATTTTTGACAAACGTTGAATTGTATCGTAATATGCCTATGGCTGTTTACCGTAAACATTCAAGCGGCGTCCGGCAAACTTTACGTGTTTCGGCAGTACGGAATTTTACAAAAAATCAAACGCCCCGAAACAATACATTATTACCGTTCACGAACGTATTTATCCGATGTGTGCCTTATCCAAACAAGAATCAGAAGAATTTGATGCAGAAATCGCCGTCGCCAAAATCCGGCGGAAAGACTTGTCTCATGAGCTGCCTCAAGTCGTTCATGTTTCCAAAGAAAACTGCAAAAACTGCCATCAGTGCATTAGCGTTTGCCCGTCCAAAATGTGTCAATACAGCGACGGTTTTTCTGTCAACATCGAACACGATATCTGCATCGGCTGCGGCGAATGTATCAAAGCGTGTCCGTGGAACGCGAGACGTCCTGTCGATGATTTTGACGAATTTTTCAGCGACATCAAAGCCGGTGAAAAAATGGTCGCCGTCGTTGCTCCTGCTGTTGCCGTCTCGTTTCCGAATCAATACTTCAACTTTAACGGCTGGCTCAAGTCGCTCGGTATTGACGCTGTTTTCGATACCGCTTTCGGAGCCGAATTGACGATTAAAAGTTACCTCGAATACATCCAACGCGAACATCCGAAATGCGTCATTGCCCAGCCATGTCCGGTGATTGTCAGTTACATCGAATTACATCATCCAGAACTGCTGCCGTATCTTGCGCCGGTGGACTCGCCGATGCTGCACACGTTTAAAGAAATCAGGCGGTATTATCCTCAATACGCCCATCATAAAATTGCCGTTTTTTCACCGTGCATTGCCAAAAAGCGGGAGTTCGTCGAAACCGGTTACGGCGACTACAATGTCACGGTAGATCATTGTCAGCGGTATTTCAAGGAAAATGACATATCGCTGCAAAAGTTTCCGAAAGTCGATTATAATAATCCGCCGGCGGAACGCGGCGCCATGTTTTCCACGCCGGGCGGACTACTGGAAACGGCGGCACGTTGGGATAAAAGTATTCGCAAACGTATTCGCAAAATCGAAGGTCCGAAAACAGTGTATCATTATTTCGAGCATCTGAAAGCGGACATTGATAAAGGCGTCGCGCCAATGATTGTCGATGTTCTCAATTGCGAAAAAGGATGCAACGGCGGCACGGGAACGCAATGTATGAATATGTCGATAGATTACCTCGAATCCGTTATTGCGAAACGTTGCGAAGAATTGAAAAAGCGATATCTCGAACCATCTTCATTTTCGCCTGACGCCGACGCCGCTGTTCAAGCGAACATCGTTAAATACATTGACGCACACTGGGAACCGAATTTGTACGGACGGACTTATAAAAACCGTTCGCATACCAAACGGAAAAGGGATTATTCGGAAGAAGATTTATTGATCTGTTATCATGCTTTATCCAAAACCACGCCGGAAGACTTTAAGAACTGTACGGCTTGCGGCTACGGTTCATGTCGGGATATGGCGATAGCGATTGCCAACGGTTGCAACGTCCCGAAAAACTGTCATTGGCATTTATCGTCAAAGTTGCGGCAGGGATCAGATCGGCGAGACGAAGCGTTGAAGGATTTCAATCAGTTGATCGGCGAGTTATTTGCTTATGACGGTTCGTTGACGGGATTCACTCCAATATTGAAAGCGATTGAGGATATTGCGAGATCAACATCATTGGTGGCGGTAAATGCGTCGATTGAAGCGGCGCGTGCCGGTCAGACGGGGAAGGGCTTTGCGGTGGTGGCGGAATATGTCGGCAGCTTGGCAGGTCAAACACGCGGCGAAACAGACAAGATTCGTGACATTCTCGCAACATTAAAAGGAAAAATCGAAAAACGGATTAACGATTTCGTCGAAACGGTCAAAATCGATGTGGAAGAATAAAACCGGCGGAATAGAGAAAGTATGCTCTTCGCACTTCTTGTCAAAACGCCGTTAGGAACAATCGGATTATTTTTGCTTGCAATACTTTTGCACGTTCTTTCAAATGATTTGGAAATATTGGTGCGGGAGAATTTATTGACTTCATCGTTAAATTTGCATACCTAACCCCAAATTTTATTTGAGGTGAGATATACAGAATTTCGATGGAATTAAGCAAACATCTTTTGCGGCGTTTGCTTAAAACAAACACAAAGCCAAATCCTACTTTTCAAAAGTCATTTTTTTGACTTCGAGGTCTGGATTGGCTGTAAGTAATTTTGCAATTAAATCATCGGCGACTTTCATGCTACCGATAATTTCAAGAATAATCAGTCCGTTTGGACTACAAACGCCATCGGCAGCATTGTGTAAACCGAGACGAGTCCGAATGTTACAACCAAATTCAGTGAACACCTTTTGTATCTCGCCCGAATTTTGGGCGAAGTTAGGGATGTTGACGCCGAGAATAATGTGAGTTTCTGCCATTTTTATTTCTTCCCAAAAATTGTTATTGAAATTGTGACCTAAATCATAATCATTTTAGCATGTTATAAACAATGATGATAGGGAAATTACGATAAAAGCCCTCTTTGTTGGCAAAAAATCTCAAAATTCTTGCTAAAACAAAAAAAATTACAGTAACAAAATCGCTCTTGTAGGTGTCTCCTTATTGTTCGTTCTGTAATTTTGTCTGCGGAACAACGGGATTTGAAAAATTTAACAAAAAGGAAAATTCAAGATGAAGAAAAAAAACATTTTGCGCAAAATTTGTGTTTGGAGTTTTATTTGCGGTATTGCTTTTACTGCAACGGCTGCATTTGCTCAACAGGAACTCATACAACAACCGGACGTCGTTTACACGGTCAATCTGTCGAAAACGGCAGAATTGAATTTGACGAAGGAAATTCTTGCGACGACGGAGTTTCAAAAATTTTATGACGCTCTAACCACCAGAATTGATGCGGAATATGACCAAGCGGCAAAAAAGCCGGAATTTCCGACTAAACTTGCCGATTTTTTGCTTGGAAAAGTACGCGAAGCGATAGGCAAAGAAAATATTTCTTCCAAAGATGTTTTGGAAACCTTTGCGGAACAATTTGAATTGATTCAGGTAGAAGGATTTGTCAAAAATGGATACGAGCGTTTACGTGAAATCGATCCGGCTATGGCAAAGCTTTTCGCGGCTTTATACATGAGAATAACTTTTGTCGTCAAATTTCATCCAGCCGAACTTGGAGGGATCGTTGAATATTTTGAAGATGCGAAAGATAAAATCCGTTTTGAATTAATTGAACCTGACCCTGATAATTTTCTTGTAAAATTCAGCGATCCCAATGAAACGATTTCTGTGTATGCCGGAAGTAGAAAAATTGAGAATACTGATACTTATGCTGTTGTGTTCAGCGGCGACACTAAATTAATTGAACAAAAACTGAATCAATTGCAGAAAGAACAAAATCTATTCGGAGAAAACGCCAGCGCGGAAACATTTTACGTAACGCACGGCGCGTTTGACGTTCTCAAACAAGCATTGCAGAAAGCAAAGAACGTAACTAACGTAACCAAAGACGCTATCCGCGTTATTGAACAAGTTGAGAAAGTCAATTTTGATACGCGCGATTTTAATGGAAAAACCGGTACGTTATTTCAAGTGACATTATCTTCAGAAGAAGCGGCAACCAGTCTAAAAACCCTTGCTGAAGCGGGAAAAGTGTTTTTGACGTTTGCGGCTGGTTCGGATAATATGGACGAAAACGGAAAAAAACTGATCAATTTAATTCTTGATACCAACATCCAACAAGACGGTAAAGAATTAAGCGCCATCATTAATTGGTCAAACGACACTGTCCGCGAAATTATCAAAAAAATACTGCAAGATGCTCCCAAAAACGTGCAAATCAATGTACTTTAGCTTATTTTCTAACCGCAATGACTCAATAAGCAGGAAATAGGAATATGCAGGAAAATAGGATGATGGTCGCTTTCTACCCCTCATGTTTTGAAAAATTTTCGTCCTATTTCCTGTTCGTAATTTACAACGCCAATAAGTTGGTATTTTGTGTTGCTATGGCGGGTAAAAATTACTTCTACTTTCAAAGCGTACAAAAAATATTTAACGAAATCCCAACTTTTTTTGATTCTACTTGACTTTTCCCTCTTCTTTCGTGTATGCTAATATAAGAAAGGGGTTTTTGAAAGAAAATCCGAAAAAAGTTTGGTAACAAAATTTCTTTTCTTTAACATGATCGACTTTGGGTATCGGACGGACGAGGATAGTAAATTTATGAAAAAAAGAATGGTGGAAATGGTCGTTGCCGCAACCCTTGCGGTGTTCGTTATTTGTGACACTTCAGCTAACGCTCAAAAAGCAAATAAAAACGACAAAAAAGCGGAATCTCCCGTGAAAGCGGAAGCGGTTTATAAACCTTGGACATTGGACGAATCATTAAAATCGCAACAGCCGGTTTTTAATGATAGTTTGGATACAAACGCCGCAAAAAGTTATCTCACAAATTACTTCTTTGCGCGTTGGACAGATGAAAAAAATGCCAACCTCTTAAAAGAATACCGCGCAGAATTGGATCGACTGACTCAAGGAGCAAGCGGTTCGGGAAAAGAAAAAGCGCTTAACGGGGCGGCTGGCAATTTGAAACAAATCTATGAATCGCCGAATATTTATCCTGCGTGTCGATATAACGCAATTTCTGCTTTTGGAGCATTGGAATCGGAAAGAGGCGTTCTTTGGGCAAAAACTATTCCGCATCTTGTGAATGCTTATCAGCCGCAATCCGGCGATAGCGCCAAAGATGAAGCGGAAAAAGCCAAACGTCTTGCGGATCCGGCTTATGAGGCGATTCGTATTGGAGCGTTACTCGGAATTATCCGCCACGTTCAAATGGGAATTAGTGATGTGAAAGTCCGCGACGCTCAAGTCGTGCCGCTTTTAATTGATCTTGCGGCTGATACGCCGCATAAACCGACGGCGGACAATACCGACGAGACCGACAATTCCATCACCGTAACCACCGACACGTCCGCTGTTGGAACCCAAGAACCGCAACGAACAGTCGAGCAACACGATTGGTTTCGCTTGCGTGCCATTCAATCGCTTGGTTATTTGAAAGCGTCGCAGGAACAATCAAAAATTATCGCAACGCTTTTAACGTTAATAAAAGACAAAAATGAACGTCCTGATGTTCGTTACGAAGCTGCTTTTTCGCTTTCGCAACTGGATATTATCGCATCGGGCGTTTCGCTTGATGATGTGACGGAAGCGTTAGTAACGCTTAGTATCAATGTTTGCGATGATGGGATTCAATTTATGATTCGTGAAATGACGAGCCAGCAAGTTGTTGGTTCAACCGGCGGCGGTAGTATGAGTGGTATGGACGCGGGCTACAGCGGCGGAAGCATGGGCGGCGGCGTAACGTCGCAAATGCAAGCCGATCAAATCAATAATTCCATTTCGCAAATCAAATACGGTTTCAGTAGTATTCTTGCCTGCGTTGCTGGAGCAGATTATAAAAAAGGCGGTTTGATGACTTTAGACGCTGTGAAAAATACGCCCTCGTTGGAAATTTTAGTGAATATGAATAAAGCCGTCAGCGAATGTATTGAATTTCTTGAAAAAGGCGATCCTGAAGCGGCAAAACGTCGAACAGCGGCTCTTACAACCGGAATGGACAGCGTAGCGTCTTCAACTTCGATGGCAGGAACCGCAACTGCTACAGTAAAAAATCAACCGAACGTTACGATGAACGAAATTAACACGCGTCTCACATCGCTACGGCAGGAATTGGAAATCCTTCAAAAAACAATCGCCAATCCCACTGCGTCAGCGGCAACCAATGCAACAACTGCTAAAACAAAATAAAGCAACGCGATATTCGTAAAAATTTCACTAATTATTTCGTTGTTGGGGAACAATATTTGAAAACGCAATCGAAACCTATGGCTTCAGTTGTCCAAGCCAAATAAATCCGCGCTGGGTAACTGCATCGTTACCCGAAAAACTTTACCATTGCAATTATCCGAACGGCTTTACCACCGCAGCCCTTATTTATCAAGTTTCCCTTAGTGGCCAACAAAGCCCTTTCAAACTCGCCCTTATGCCCTTATTTTTTAGAAGATGGATTGTTACCAAAATTAAAACGAAACATAAGGGAATAAGGGCGTATATCGGGGGCTTTGTTGACTACTAATGGGAACTTGATAAATAAGGGCTGAAATATAATATTTTCCGGCACAATTGGCTGTAGTTACCCAGCGCGGATTTATTTGGTTTGAGCGACTGAAGAGTTGCAAAACATGGAAGTTTAAAACATGGTACGACGCAAAACGAACACGTTTCCAATCAAATTAACCAATAAAAAAGCGGGCGGAAGTTTGCTTGTGTTGGTGGTTCTCGCAATTCTTGCTTTGTTTGCGGAATGGGCGGGAGTTCCGTTAGATTCATTTCTTGTCGGTGATTCTCCTTCCGATAATTTATCGCAAACTTCGCAACGAGCGAGCGTTCCCGAAGGCGAGTACAAAGTCGTTCGTTGTGTCGATGGCGACACGGTTGATATATTATTCGCAAAAAACAAGGTGCGAATCCGGCTCATCGGCGCAAATACGCCGGAAACGGTCAAGCGGAACACTCCAGTGGAGCCGTTTGGACCGGAAGCGTCGCGATTTACAAAAAAAATGATTGCCGAACACGGGAATCGTATTCGTATTACTTACGACGGCACAATGACCGACAAATACGGACGGACTCTTGCAATGGTTTGGCTGGGCGACGTGTTGTTGAACGAACTTTTAATAAAAAACGGATTGGCAAAAGCCGAACTGCAATATCATTACTCCCAAGCGATGAAAGACCGCTTTCAAGCCGCCGAAAAGGAAGCGAAACGCAAGCGTTTAGGAATTTGGTCGCGGTAATAATTCAAGGGAGTTACCAGTTTTCCTTTATTGAGCAAATAAAATGTACATTAAATCATTATCGATAGAAAATTTCCGTGGAATCCGCAAAATGCTGTTGGAACTTCATCCACAATTGAATGTCTTCATCGGCGTTAGGAAACTTCTAAAAACCTCCCCCCAAGCATTCGTAAGTCCTTATTTTCAACGGTCGCATTTGTTGAAAATAAGGTTTTAGAAGTTCCCGTCAACGATTCAGGTAAATCAAGCGTATTATACTCGTCGCACTTTAAAAATCGGCTAATTATTTTGTGGTATATGGAAATTTTCGGTGAGTAAAGCGCGCAGTGGTGTCTTGAAATTTCTTATATTTTTGAAGAAATCTTGACATGCTTGCTTGAAGTCTGCGAATGTTTCTCGAAATTTATTATAACTCATGTTACGCACCAGGTGGTGCGTATTTCATTTTGTGAAGTTCGTTCCAGGCGGCTTTGGATGCCGCTAAATAAATTTTTGCTTTGAGGGCAAAATGATTTAATTTATGAACGAACTTTAACTTCTCCAATTTGACATACGCCACTA
>JAIRYX010000045.1 GCA_031267635.1 Planctomycetaceae bacterium | reverse complement strand
TCGGTTCGCAGGTTTCTGAAAACAGTCCGCCGACAACTACTGAAAATTACTTTCTTTCGCCGATTGTCGCGGGATACGAAATAGAATTAACGCCGACGCAATCGGGAACGCTTTACTTTCGCGTCAACGTTCCGCCGTCCGGTTTTGATGTTTATTCGGGAGCGTATCAGGTGAAGATCGAGCAAGCGGCGGAAAAAGAATCGGCGGAATGAACATTCGGAGATAAAATGAAATGTTTTGTTCTACTCTTGAAAAAAAAATAATTTGGCACGGCACGACGGAAATTCTCGCCAATTTCCCCGTTGCGGAACGAACCTACCGGCTTCGCTTCCGCGCGCCGGAACTTGTTTCGGCGTTGCAGCCCGGTCAATTTGTCATGTTGCGGCTGGCAAATACGAATGATCCGTTACTTGGACGTCCGCTTGCTGTGTATCGGGCGGACGCGGCGGAGGAAACGATTGACATCGTGTATCTTGTGGTTGGAAAAACGACGGAACGGCTGTCGGCGTTGCTTCCTTCAGGAACGCCGTTGCAAGTTTGGGGACCGCTCGGCGCCGGTTTCCAGCTTCCGCCCGCCGACCATTTGATTATGATCGCGGGGGGAATCGGTCAAACGCCGTTTTATACGTTAGCGGAAGAATCGCTCGGCTTGCGGGTTTTCTCTCATAAAAACGCAGCGGTGAAAAAAATTTCTCTTCTTTTCGGCGCGAAGAATAAAAATCGGCTTGCTTGTCTGGATGATTTTCGTCAACTTGGCGTGGACGTCCGAATTGCGACAGAAGACGGATCGGAAGGCGAGTGCGGCGTTGCGACCGATTTGATTGCGTCAACGATTCGCGAAGCGAATTTACCGAAAAGCGTTCTTGCATGTTGCGGACCGCGTCCGATGCTTCGCGCGGCGTTTGACGTCGCACAATCGCTCGGCAATCTTCCGTGTTACGTTTCGCTGGAATCGCCGATGGCGTGCGGACTCGGCATTTGTTTTAGCTGCGTCGTAAAATACCGCGATGAAAACGGTGCGATAGACGACGTGCGCACTTGTACGGAAGGTCCGGTTTTCGACGCGTACCGGCTTGTGTGGTAAAAATGTATCCAACTTAAAAACTCTCGTAACTAACTACTCAGTCGCCCTGTGCGAATTTATTAGGTTTGAGCGACTGAATCGTTACCAATCAAAACCACCGGTTACAAATTTTTCCTTATCTCCGCGATAAAATAGAAAGAACCGGTTACGCAGAGCAAGCTGTTGTTTGCCGCGGTTGAATGCAGGGACTGCAAAGCGTCGGAAATCGCCGGAATCATTTCCAGTTGTTGCAAAATCTTTTGTGTTGACGTCGCGTTTTGTGCAATGTTCCATAATTTCTCCGCCGGAAACGCTCGCGGATTCGATGCGTATTGGCTAATAATAACGTGATCGAAAAACGGTAAGAGTGTCGCGAACATTCCGTCAACATCTTTACCGAGCGTACTTCCGAAAAGCAAAATTTTTTGGGAAAAACGCTGTTTCGCATTCAGCGTGTGCAGCGATTCCAATAACGCTTCCGCCGACGCGCGGTTATGCGAACCGTCGAGAATAAGCGTCGTCGAACCACCGGACGTTTGCCATTGACGCAACTCGACACGTCCCGGAATTTCCAACGTTGCCAACGCACGGCGTAGGTTTTCGTCGGTGATGACAAATCCGTTTTGACGCAACAACATCACCGCCGCTAACGCAACCGCCGCATTTTGCTTTTGATGTTCGCCTAATAAATTCAAACGCAAATGTTCAACTCGGACGGACGCGGAAGATTGTATCGCACTACATTTTGTAGCGGGATTCCACAGAAAATCAAACGTGCCGCCGGAATATTTGACGAGCGAAAAATCGCGTTGTTTCTCGAACAAGTACGCGCGTTGTTCCGCCGATATTTGACGAATTATCTGACGCGGATCGTCGCCTTCACCAAATTCAACGCCGCTGACTATCGGAATGTACGGCTTGATAATTCCCGCTTTTTCTCCGGCAATTGCGGCAAGCGTATGTCCGAGTTGTTCGGTATGTTCCAAACTGATACTGGTGATCACACTGATTATCGGCTGACAAACGTTTGTTGCGTCGAAACGTCCACCAAGCCCGACTTCCAAGATACCGAGATCAACTTGCTCCTGCGCAAAATACACGAAAGCGAACACCGCTGACCATTCGAAAAATGTGAGTTCCTGCGAATTTGGTTGTTTTTGTAAGAATCGCGTCCATTCTTTTTCCAGCGATTGTACGATTTCGACAACGCGATGATTCGGACAGGGAACACCGTTGATCGTAAAGCGTTCATTGAGCGAGTCAAGATGCGGCGACGTGAAGCATCCAACCTTCAAACCGGACTCGGCAGCAATCGCGTCGAGCATAGCACAGACGGAACCTTTTCCTTTTGTGCCGGCAACATGAATGATCGGAAAACGCCGATCCGGACGCCCGATAAACACAAGAAACGCCTTGATCCGGTCGAGATTCTGTCGCATTTGCTCATAAGGCATTTGCTGAAACGTTTCATAATTGACCCGCCCTAACAAAAACCGGACGGCGCTTTCGTAATCAGAAATCATTGGGTAAAATAAGTGAAGAATTAAAATGTAAGAAACGTGAGCGGACTGAACATTTCAAGTATCTCCATTGCCATCGGACAAGTAATGCGTTGAACAGGTTAACGCGGTTTCAAAATAGTTATGGAGAACCCGAAAACTAAATGACAAAGCCCGACGTCCCGCAGAAAAACTAAACAAAAAACGTTACGCCGAAAATTGGCTCGAAAACCTACTCCTCGCCACTTCAAAACAATCTCCCCAAATGCGAAATAAACATGATTTGTAACTATTCAGTAGAGCCATGGTTTTGAGCGAGGGTAGGCGAAATTTTAGCATATTCCAATCAAAAACCTGCATCTACTGAATAGTTACCATGATTTTTTGATAATGAGAAATGTTCCCCCTGCAAAAGTCGCACAGAGTGTTATGACCGCCGCCGTTGAGAGTAATATGTTGCCGATACCCGCCAAAGGCATGACCGCGCCGCCTATAAGAAAGGTCATCGCGCCCAAAACAGCCGACGCCGTACCTCTGAATTTTTGTTCCAAATCCAACGCAAAATTGGTGGCAAGAGGGAAAATCGCACCCGCAAACATCAACGTAAAAAACAACGAAACGCAACAAACATAAATTCCAGAGTTCAGCAAAAGCGTCGCGCTTGTAAAGAGCGAGAAACAGAAAAGTCCTGTAATGCTATATTTGAGCGTCTTGTGAGGATTTTTAAGTTTTGCGGAAAGGAAATTGCCAATCATCAGCGCTACGGCGTTGACGGCAAAAATGCCGCTGTAAGCCATTGGCGATACGCCGTAATGTTCCTGAAAGATAAACGGCGACGAAGCAATGTAGGCAAACATTACTGCCGTTGAAAACGACAACAATACAACATAAAGCATTAACAACCTGTTTTTTAATACGGGTACAAAAAAGCTGAAAGTAGAAAACGCAGACACATTGATACGTTTGTTATTCGGCAACGATTCTTTGAGGTAGAAACTGACAATCATTATCAGCATCCCCAGTAAACCAAGCGTTATAAAAATCCCTTTCCAATCGGTAACGAGCAACAACGCTCCGCCTGCCACTGGTGCGGCAATCGGCGCAATACCTTGAACGGCAGCCATAAGCGCAAGAAACTTTAACAAGTCCTTTCCCGGAAACAAATCAGCAGCAATGGAACGCGCCAAAACAAGACCACCCGCCGCCCCCAACCCCTGCAATAACCGGAAAGCAATGAGCGTTATCGTATTGGGCGAAAAAATACAGCCAACCGTAGCCAACAGATACAGTACAAACGAGGCGAACAGCGGACGTTTTCGCCCCAGCTTGTCGCTGACAGGACCGAAAAACAACTGCCCAACAGCTATTCCGAGCATACTTGTCGAAATCGTCATTTGTATCATTGAGGCAGAGGTATGAAAAAAACCGGAAAGAGCAGGCAATGCCGGTAGGTACATATCTGTAACCAAAGGCGCAAACGCCGCCATGGCAGAAAGCGTAATAAGCAAGTAGATGTTGCTGTTTTGCGACCTTACTTCATTAGAAAATTGCATTGTATTGAGAATTTAGCGTCAAGCGTGGCTTCAGAATCTGTAAGACGCATTTTGGTATAACTAATATCCACCGATTACAGCGGCGACAACCGCTCCAGATTTAGACATATGATTATCAAAAACTATTCGTCGCTAGATTCACTATGGATGTTATCAGTATGAACCGAGCAACACAAGCGTCAAATCTCATAAATTCTAACGTGCGGCAGATGGTTGTCAAGCGGAGTCGCATTGCACGCCGTTCTTGTTTTATTATCCCCCAAAAGTTTCTTGTACCTCTAAAATATCCCTTATTAACTCATGTTACGCAAATGCTCAAAAATCAAAAAACGCCCCCTCAAAGTCCCAAGAGTCCCTCGTATTTCTTCGAGCGAGCGCCGGAAATCGGAAATTTGACGTCGTGAACGTAAAATTTGGCGTCATAAACCGAATTATTGAAGTCAATAACCGAATTATTGAAGCCAATAACCGAATTATTGAAGCCAATAACCGGATTATTGAAGCCAATAACCGGATTATTGAAGCCAATAACCGACGTTGGGAGTTCCCCAACTGACTTCGGGACGTTCCCTAAACCCTTATCAATAAA
>JAIRYX010000042.1 GCA_031267635.1 Planctomycetaceae bacterium | reverse complement strand
TTTACTAGCATAATTTTTTGAAAGTTAAAGGATTAAACAACCATTTTGGAAAAAAATATAGTATAAAAAATTAATACCACTTTTGACAACCACTGTGCCCTTTGCGCTTGCACACAAGCTCGCCGTTTTCGCTTGCACATGACCAATTAAAAAATGATATTTAAAGTAGGTGAAAAATTTTTCTAAAAACTCGTTTCATCTTTCTCTGAAAAACGAACTACTATTTTTAACAATTAATTCCCACATAAAGTATCCAATAATAGTACACATCCACCCGTAAGGAATTGCAAATTGCATTCGTCCTAGATTTGAAAACGCCTGCAAATTTTTGGGGCGTATACCATACGCCCCTACAAAAAAATCGCATTTTCTCACGTCGCAACGTATAGCTTAAATTTTGGAACTATTATTCGGGTCATCAAAAACTGGTTTAAACTCTACTGGTGGTGACGTCATTGTTAAAATTACACCAACTAAAACAGGAACCACAACCCATACTACAGATTGTGGTGATTCTGTAATTGTACATTTCCTTGCAAACTCATTGCGTTTGACATCACAAAACCGGTTTACCATGTCGATAACTTCGTCAGGCAATTGGTCGGTTTCAGGTGCAAATAGGGTTTGCGTGTAACAACGGGATACGGCATCATTATTAAAAATAGATGCTTCAGTATTCGTTGTTACATTAGTCGCGAAAGCTAAATCTGTGTAATTCATTTTGACCTCCATTGGCGGTAAAAGTTTTTTGTTATTGTCCAATTACACGATGGGCAATAGCAACGGGTAAAGGAATCAAAGGGTTATCAAAAAGTGCAAACAATTCAAAATAACCGTTAAAATGCTACACTTAATGCTTTTAGTCATTCATTAACAAAATCATCTATCTGTGAATGTGTGGGATATTTTTTGACATTAATTTATTGATCGCAAAAATCGCAAGATTTGAGTTGAAGCAAGTTCTTTAGGTTCTGTGATTTTTATTTCCATTTCCGACCACAAAACATTTCCAGTTTTTTCCGCAACATATAATTTACCGTTAGTTGTTGTAAACGCAGTTAATTTCATACTTGTGCCGGACGGTTCAACGACACTAAATCCTTTTGTTTTGATATTCAACAATACTGCATCAATGCCGTTAAATTCCACTCTTTTTTCTATTTGGATTTCAGCGGTTGGCGGATTCTGTTTTACTTCATCAGGAGCGTCTGATGATACCTCATTTTTTATAACCCACTTATCACCGACTTTTTTTCCGTCTAAAATATAGTAAGCAGGGTTAGCATCATATAATGTATTTTTTAGCGTTTGACCGTTGACTTTTTCACTTCGTTTTTGGAATACCGGAAGCCCTTCGTCTTTCAAGGTATATTGTTCAAGGATTTCCATGTTGTAATAATCTGGGATTTGGCGTTCATTATTAAGCACGCACAATGATTTTGTCGATTTAAGCGAATCTTCAAACATTAAACCGTATTTACTTGTTTTTTCTAAATTTGAAGGCGGCTGTAATACCTTTAAAAAACCTTCTAAAAGAAATATCAGTTTGGCTTCCGGTGTATCCGACAAAAGTACCGCGTGAACTTTATCGGAAGAGTTGATTTCTTCCGGTTGAACTGGCGGAAACACAAAGCTATCATCTTTGGTTTTGGGTTTAATAGTGTTTGATTCCTCTAAATAATAATTTTTAAAACTTTCCAAATCATAAACTACATTTTGTTTACTGATGTTACCTCTAAAGTACCTTGTTATAAATGGCGTCACAGCCAGAATCAGAATTATTCCAATAGCAGCGATTCTTTTATATGTTTTCGTTTCCATTTTTTATGACCTTTCATTTTTAAAATCTCAAAACTGCTTGCTGTTATGCTCGTACTCGCGACCACGATGATTTTCCATGAACGCGACACGACCCAAATACTATATCTGTAACAGTACAGGGGCGATCAAATTAGTACTAGACCTTTTCTCTAACTTCACATCAGGTTATTTAGGCAAAACAGGTGAATACAAAATAACTGTTTTTTGAATAGTGTTCGGTCTATTGATAGGGTTAGAGAAAAGGTCTACTATTGCAAACACTTTCGTTCGCGAGTATGCCTCGTGTAAAATAATCTGCTTCCAAAATCTGACATTCCTACTATTGAAAACTTCTAAAAACATCATTTTCAACAAATGTGACCGTTGAAAAATAAGGGCTTACGAATATTTTGGGAAGGTTTTTAGAAGTTCCCTATTCATTAATACCATCAAGCAGGTATATGTAAAACAGACCAAACACAATGGCGGTCACAAATTATCATTTTTGCTAATTACAAATTCAGCAACAAAGGATCTGTTTTAACCCGAACATGATATTTATCTCAATCAATAACACAAAAGTTTATCACAATCACGCAAAACTATCAAAAGGGAAAAATATAAAAATTACCAAAACAATATAAAAATTTTCATTATTTTTTGATATGCCTGTCCTTGTATAATAAAATGCGCGATTTTTTAAAATAGGTAATATAATCACCTGACGAAAGACCGTCTGTCTTGTGATGAGTCCATTATGTTACATGCCTTTTATCCATTATCTAACAATCTCATCTCTCAATCTCCAGCAGTCCTATTTCACGGCGGACGCGGTTTGCGTCTTTTGGCGTGATATGATAAATATAAATCGAATAACCGATCCTATCAACCGGTTCAAAGGATTTCAACCATTCATATTGTTTTGAGTTGCTGTAAAGTTCATTGACGCCGCGAGCGAACCAGCCCGATTCCGGTTGTTTGGGCGGTTGTTGGTTGTCTTTGATTCCAAGACGCTCCAATGATTCCGTGCCGGTATAGGCAATTTTGATCGGTCGAGCTTCAGGATGGCTTTGATACCATTTTTGAAGAAAATAAGAATTTTGTCCCCAGTCAATATTGCTGCCGAGTAAATGTTTCGGAGCGTTTTTCGTGCCGCCGATCACTTCGTTGAAATACGACATAGAATGAGGAAAGTAATACAAACTGCTTGCGACCATCCAAAGTAATAAACACGTCGTGATTGTTGAAAGAAGATATTGTTTTTCAGAAAACGCTTGACCAAGTTTGCTAATCCAAATGTAAGCAAACGGCAACGCCGGAATGATGTATCGCGGATGTAATGAAAAACCGGTTTGACTGCTGACAAAAACGAAAAACATAAGTCCGGGCAAGAGAACAATTATTTCATCACGCCAGTTCGTGTTGTATTTTCGGAGAAAACAAGTGACAATCAACGCAAGCAATCCAAGCAACAAATTTCCCAACGGTTCTTTAATCAAAATCGTGTAAGCGTAATAAGACAACCAACCGTGATCGGAAAATTCGCCGCGAAAATACGACTGTAAACCGTGTTCAAAGTCGAGTTTTTGCGTGTCGATTCCTTGAACAAACTCGGCGGGCAACGGAACAGGAATATAACCAAGCGGCGACTTTTCAAAACGATTTCCGATTTTAGGCGTGTGATGATCTTTCTGAAATTCTGTTCCTGTCAACGTGTGCGAAATGAATTTGTAATCTTTGAGCGGACGAAAGATTCCGCCAAAAGCGACTACAAAGGCGACGCGAAGATATTGATTCACAACACGAGCAACGCGGGACTTCGCGGCTGCGAAAAACGCCGCAAGAAACGGCGAACCGTCCAGTTCCACGCTAATTTTTTTCGTATCCGCCTTGCTATGCAGCTTGGCTTGCGAACAAAATGAACTTGCGGCTGATAAGATCGCGACGATGAAATTTTCACTGGAACTTTTTCAGGAGCGACTAGTTAGTTACGATGTTTTTTAGGGACGCTTAGGACAACAGAGACATTGAAAACGTGCCGCACGATTTAATGGTTTACCGTTCGCTCTCTATCCGTTGTCCTCAAATGTCGATTATCTTGGAAATTTTTTGAAAAATTACGAAACATTCGTATACAGAAAAATATCCGATTTTCCGAGTTCCACATCGTCAAAATTAGCGACAGAAACTAACCCCGTTTGTTCTAAATATTCGATTCGTGCTCCTACATCGGTCAGCGAGAGAAGCGTCCAGTGACCGGATTGCGAGAGATACATTTTTTTCGCAATTTGCGCAATGCTCATTGGTTCGCGATTGTTTTGTAGAATGTCAAGAATCCGTTCCATGCGGCGTTGATGACTTTTGCGGACAAAATGAATTCGCATCGGCAAATCAAGAATCACCTGCTCGTGACCGGGTAAGCCGATTTTGCCTTCCGCCAATTTTTCGATTTTTCCGACCGAGTCGCGGTAATGAATATAGCCGGTGTGCGGCACAACTTGTTCGGGCCAAATTTGCGTGATGGTTCGCGACAAAATGTGGTCGCCGAGAATGATATGGCTCGAATCGACAAACAAACAGACATGTCCTGAACTATGCCCCGGCGTGTGATAAATAGTGATTCCGTCGAACTGTTCACCGTCTTCAAGCCGACGGCTGATCGGATACGGTTTGCCGCGTCCACGAATAAAACCAAACGCTTCGATGATTTCGCGCCGATATCCTGATTCCACTCCAGCATGTTGCAAAAACTCGCCAAAACGCCGGTTTCCCACTGCCGCGCGTTCGTCATAACGTTCAAAAACGCTACTGTCGTACTTATGACACCACGCTTCCGCGCCGGTCAATTCGAGCAACTGTTTTCCGCCTCCGCCGTGATCAATGTGAGCATGCGTAATGATAAGCCGCCCGATATCGGTCAATTGAAAATCTTCTTTGTACATTGTCCGCACGAGGTCAAGTCCGCTCAGCAATTCGCGGTCGCATCCATTTTCGCCGGTGCCGCAATCAACCAAGATCGCGGAATGGTCGGCAAAATCATGTTCTCTGCCGTTTGACGGATTGTCCGGCTTGCCGAGAAGCAAATAGGAATAACCAGGCAACGGACGCAAAATGTCGCAACGAATCCGGTAAATACGCCGCCCTGCATCCGTTTCAAAACGAGCGACATGTTCTGTTAAACTTGACATGGTGATATTCTTATCATATCATTGACTGCATGTTTTAGCAGGATTTACAAAAGAGAACTGTTAAGGTTGTTTTGTTAAGAAAATTAGGTGAAAATGAGGTTGGAAAATACGAAATGCTCCAACCCACTTAATTCCACTGAATAGTTACCCAATTCTATTGTTGTTATTAAAATATTCGTGTTTGTATTTTTCATTTTTTCCCCTTTTTCATTTTTCTAAAAAATTAAGGTTTACCCCAAAAAACGAAATAAATAAAGGGATTTTTAATCTATCATGCCCAAAACTACAATTGAATATCAATATAATCAAAAAAAAGTTGAAATAAGTAAAAGAGCGGTAGGTTATCGCCGAATAACAATAGCCCTGATAACACTCTTACCGGCTTGGTGTGTACTAACAAAACCTCTATCTTTTTTGGGAATAGGTCTTTTGAGTGCTTGGTTACTAATATTCTTTTTGTTTGATTATTTACTCTACCGTATCGAGAGATTTACAGTTCTTCACCGTCATGACTTGATTTTAGTGACAGACAAATTGATTTGTCTATTTGATGGTTCGGGGGTACTCCAAAAATCAATTGAAATTTCTAATGCAACATATAGGTATTCATATTATGCTGCCGGTAGTACAATTTTTACCATTTACGACAAATCATCAATAAACAATACTATTCGCTTTTCAACGATATTAGATCATTTTGAAGAAGTTATCAAACTATTTGATTCTGATTTTTCGTGGCCACCTGAAATGTTTGATTGATTTGTGCCTTTGTTTACATCGCCAACGGCTTTACCTGATGTCATCAATCTCTTACATTACTTGATAGCAAACGGTTTATTTTATCGTGTAATAAATCACCGTTAAGCAAGCGAGATAACCTGATGGCTGTCATTCCATCTAAACTGCTCAACAAATAAAAGGGAACGGCAAATAGTGTTTTTAAAATTTTATTCGCGCGGGCGGACAGTGCCGGTTAAGCCGGTGTAGTCAACGCGATCCTCCGGATGCCAGAGCGGGAGACCTTTGCGAATGCGTTCCGCAAGAACTTCAAGTTTTGCCGGACTGCCTGCCGGTGCATCAGTCGGACAAAACTCATCAGTAACAACTGGGATAAAATCCTCATCATGTCCTGTTTCTAAAATAGCTTCAAAAACGTTTTTCATCGGAATTTCTCCAAAAAAAATCAACACAATTTATTTAATATCACCGAATAACTTTGTACTATCATCGCAAATAGTATTTTTGTTACACACCAAAGTCACTGGCTGGAATACATTCAAAACAAGATTTTAACTCTCTTTGAGTTATATACTCTTTCTACTTGAAATTTCGGTCTTCATTGGGGCGTTATACCGCAAAATCTCATTTGAACTCCATTCGTAAAACCGAAAATTTAAGCATTAATGAGTGTATCGTTTGCGAAAAATTCCCGCAAACGCCTGAAAAACGCAGGAGAAGAACGATTCCTTTTACACATTGATTTCCATGTTACCGCGCTTTTCATTTTTTGTGACTAGTTTGCATCCAAAGCTAAACACACTTTTCACGGAAATCAGTTTTTTCAATTATATCGGTTGCTGATTTTTATTTCAATCGAAATTTTCAATTTTTCCCAAAAAGTGTAAAAATATTTCATCATGACAAGCACAATGCTACAGGACAAGCGGCTCTGTGAATACGATTTTTCCTTATTAAGAGAAACAGGTTGGCTTCTTTTATTTTCCCAATTTTTTCGTATAATGAATTGCATTGATTGTGTGGAAAAAAGAAAGTTTTCGGTTGTTGCGGCTGTTTTGACGCGAATCGAAAAGGTTTCACTTTTCGGAAATGTTTATCATTCAAGTCAAAGAAAATAGAAACTGGAGCAAAACCAAAATGCAAAAATTCCGAACAAGTTTTTTATTTGGCGTCTCTTTTATGTCAATTATTCTGACAATTTCTTTAGATTTTTCCATGTTTCAGGAAAATCTTACATGGGCAAACGAGCCGGTTAAACTGATTTTCGACACGGACATCGGCAACGATGTGGACGACGTTTTAGCATTGGCGGCAATTCACGCTTTGCAAAACCGCAATGAATGCGAGTTACTGGCGGTAACAATCACCAAAGACAACAAATATGCCGCTCCAGTAGCAGAACAACTCAATACGTTTTACGGTCGCTCTGACGTCCCTATTGGAATTGTCAAAGACGGTGCGACCAAAGAAGACGGAAATTATCTCGTTCAGGTTTATAACACAAAAGATACAAACGGCAATCGGTGCTTTCCGTCAAAAATTACGGCGGAATCTTCCGACATACCGGACGCCGTAAACGTTCTCCGCAAAACGCTTACGGCACAACCAGATGAATCGGTGGTGGTCGTGCAAGTCGGATTTTCGACGAATCTTGCCCGCTTGCTCGACTCGCCTGCCGATGACATTTCGCCGCTAAACGGAAAAGAACTTGCGAAAAAGAAAGTCAAACTCCTTTCGACCATGGCAGGATCGTTTGCCAAACAGCAAGGCGAATACAATATTACATGCGACGTCAAGAGCGCACAAAAGCTGTTCGCCGAATGGCCCACACCGATTGTTTTTAGCGGTTGGGAAATCGGTATGGCTGTTCAATATCCAACCGCAAGTATTAAAAACGAGTACAATTACGTTCCGAATCATCCGGTACAAATCGCGTACAAATCTTATCGCCAATCGCTTGACAAAACGACGCCGGCGTTTGATCCGACAAGCGTGTTGTATGCCGTGCGTCCTGAACGTGATTATTTCGGACTCTCGGAACCGGTGGACGTGACGTTTGACGACAATGGCGTAACGTTCTTCAAACCGAACCCTAACGGCAAAAGCCGTTATTTGACTGTTACGCCGGAACAAATTGTCCGAACAAGCGAAGCCCTCAGCGGATTATGCAGCGAACCGCCGAAAAAGTAAATTCGGTTTTCATGAAAATAAAGAGACGTTAGAAACAAAAGAGACTTTGGGGATATGAGGAACGATAAACACCTATCTCAAAAACCGAATTGTCAAATGTGAGGAGTACATAAACAGTAGACCTTTTCTCTAACCCTATCAATAGACCGAACACTATTCAAAAAATAGTTATTTTGTATTCACCTGTTTTGCCTAAACAACCTGATATGAAGTTAGAGAAAAGGTCTAGTAAACAAAACTATCCAGTGGATAATAAAAAATAGATCGTTTGAGTTAGGAAAAATAAAATGGCAGGAAGGATCATTGCAATTGGCGACATACACGGTTGTTTGGAGGCGTTGGACACGCTTTTGAACGCGATTCAGCCGGATAAATCGGACTCGTTGATTCTGTTAGGCGATTTTGTGGATCGAGGAAACAACACAGCCGGAGTGCTTGATCGTTTGATTGACTTGCGGGAACGTTGTTTTTTATTTCCGATACTCGGAAATCACGACGAGCTGATGCTTGACGTGATAAACGGGCAAACATGGAATCTCGGAAAATGGTTGATGTACGGCGGACAACAAACGATGACGAGCTATGGAACAGATGCCGTTGCGGATATTCCGAAAAAGCATGTTGAGTTTCTTCAAAGCTGCATTTCTTATTGCGAGACGGAACATCATTTTTTTACGCACGCTGGTTATCAGGAAAACAAACCGCTTGCGAACACCGACTCAACGGTTCTTCGTTGGGAGTCGTTAAAAATACGGATTCCGGGACCGCACATTTCTCGAAAAATGGCAATTTTGGGACATACGGCACAAAAAAATGGAAAAATTTTGTATCAGGGACATCTTCTTTGTATCGATACCTATTGCTATGGAACAGGTTGTCTGACAGCGTTTGAAGCCCAAACCGGCGAATATTGGCAAGCGGATAAAACCGGACTGTTGCTCAATCACTCTCATTTTCGCGTAAAATTGGAGTAAATGACCATTCATAGAATTTGGGTTGATAACGTTCGTCCGCATTATTTTCCGGTAACAATTGTTTTTCAATAAAAATAAGTCCCAAAAATCAAAAGTCCCAAAACGCTTTGGGATAATCCCTAAATGCTTATCAATCAAGAATTTAAGATATTATGAACCATCAATTCCACCAAACAATGTTTTTAGCGTTTTTATTTTTCGGAATCATCTTAACAACAACTTCCGCCCAAGAACATTCCGCGAAAATTTCCGCTCAAGGTTACGCTGCAATGACGGCGGGGCGGCATTTTGTTCCTTATGAATTTGAGCGGCGGGCTGTCGGCGAAAGCGACGTGTTGATTGAAATTTTGTACGCCGGAATTTGTCACACCGATTTGCATCAAGTGATGGAAGACTGGCGAAAAGGGATTTTTCCGATGGTACCGGGACATGAAATTGTCGGTCGCGTCGCGCAAACTGGAAAGAATGTTCAAAGCGTGAAAGTCGGCGATTATGCGGGAGTCGGCTGCATGGTTCATTCGTGCGGCGAGTGTGAACAGTGTCGAAAACACGAGGAACAGTATTGTCCCCAAACGGTTTGGACATACAATTCTCTCGATACAAACGGTACTCCGTCGCAAGGCGGTTACTCCGATAAAATTGTCGTGGATGAAAATTTTGTCGTAAAAATTCCTGAAAACGTGCCGCTGGAACGGATTGCTCCGCTCTTTTGTGCCGGAATCACGACTTATTCGCCGTTGCGTTATAACAATGTCAAAGCGGGCGATAACGTGGCGGTTGCGGGATTCGGCGGACTCGGCGACATGGCGGTACAATACGCGATAGCGATGGGCGCGAAAGTGACCGTGTTCGACGTGAACGAAAGCAAACGTCAGTCTGCGATGGATTTAGGAGCGGTCAAGTTTGTCAATGTACGAAACGAAAACGAATTGATCGGATTAAATAGCTCTTTCGATCTCATGATCAGTACGATTCCAACACGATACGATGTAGGGATGTATCTTCGGATGTTAAAAGTGGACGGCACGGTGGTTTTACTCGGAATGCCACCGGGAGATCAGACGCCAATGATTCCGGCAATGTCGTTGATGGGACGGCGAAAAGTTTACGCTTCGCTTATCGGCGGAATGAAAGAAACGCGAGAAATGCTGGAGTTTTCCGTGCGAAATAAAATTTATCCGCATGTGGAAATCATTCCGATTCAAAAATTAGACGAAGCGTTTCAAAATCTGGCGGAAGGAAAAGCCCTGTTCCGTTATGTGATTGACATGAAATCGCTTGACGACAAAAATAGAGATCTGTAAAATATTTTGCTCAAGTTCAAAGGGACACAAGGGACAAATGGGACTTGAAAGACATGATAAACGAATAAACGAGGAACATTGTCTAAAGACCGAAATTTCAAGTAGGAGGAGTATTACGAGAGTCTTTGGGAAATTCTTTTGATTTTGGGGCGGCTCACTCTGTCCCAGAAGTCTCTCAAGTCCCAATTGTCCCTAAAGATGTTAAGGCGATTTTCGGAAAATTTTAACTGTTTAAGCAAAATGTACAAAGAAAGAAAAATATGTCAGCACAAATTCTTGATGGAAAAGCGCTTGCGGAACAAATTCGGTCGGAAATCAAAGAACAGGTTGCGGCGTTTGTTGCGGAAACCGGTCTAACGCCGTGTCTCGCGGTCATTTTGGTTGGAAATAACGCCGCCAGCGAAGTGTATGTCCGCAATAAACAAGTAGCGTGTGAAAAAATCGGCATAAAAAGCGAAATGTATCGGTTGCCGGAAACGACGTCGGAGCGAGAACTCTTGACGCAAATTGATATGCTGAACCGAAATGACGCGGTGCATGGAATTTTGGTGCAGCTTCCGTTGCCGAAACAAATGAACGAGCAAAATATTCTTGACGCGATTATTCCCGAAAAAGATGTGGACGCATTTCACAGCGATAATGTCGGGCGGATTTCGCAAGGGCGACCGCGTTTTCTTCCTTGCACGCCGTATGGTATTCAGGAATTGCTGATACGAAATCATATTGCCACGGCGGGAAAACATGCCGTCATTATCGGGCGGAGCAACATTGTCGGTAAGCCGATGGCGTTACTTCTTGTGCAAAAAGGATGCGGCGGCGACGCGACGGTAACGATCTGTCATAGCCGCACGCCGGATATTGCCGCAATGACGCGGCAGGCGGACATTTTGATTGTGGCGATTGGTCAAGCGAAATTTGTTACTGCCGATATGGTTAAGCCCGGCGCGACAGTCATTGACGTTGGCATGAACCGCACGGAAGAAGGACTTGTCGGCGACGTCGATTTTTCCGCTGTCAAAGAAATCGCTGGAGCCATCACGCCGGTTCCGGGCGGAGTCGGTCCTTTGACCGTAACCATGCTTTTGCTCAATACGCTGACCGCGGCGAAAAATTTCAAAAATTGTAGACAATTGTAGAAAATCATGTAGAAAGTTCTTGTTTTATTCAATCATTTTGATTACAATAAGAAATAGTGTATATTCTGAAAAATACATCAATCCAACAAAATAAAGGAGAAATTGTCATGAAACGAGAAAAAAAACGAATCACGTTTGAGGTTTTGGAAGACCGAATTACGTTGTCGGCGGCGCCGTTGAGCGCGGGAATTTCTTGGGATCTTGCGCAAAATGACGCGCTGTCGCAAACGGCGTCGGTTTCAAACGCTCTTGCGTCCATTGAAGTGATTCCGGTGAAAGTCGAAAACGCCGGAATAATCATCGGCAAATCAAAACCAACGCCCGACACGGACATTGAAGTCGGCGACGAATATTATTTGGAAATCTGGGTAACGGATTTATCGACGGCTACCAATCCGTCAGGCGGAACTATCGCAACTTGTGTTGCTGTAGGATTGGATTCCAGTTTAGTCGAATACATTGACTACGAAATAGGTAATATAAGTCTGATGAGTTTGGTATCGCCAGCAAAGACGCTTTCAGAAGGTTATGTTTGTTTCCAATTCGCCAGTCTTAATCCTTATAGTGGCGTATTAAATAACAACGGGGCATGTTTTGCGCGAATTCTTGTGCAGGCGATTGCTCCGTCGAGTTCAATAACATTTGACGTGATGCAGGATACGTCCGTTGACGATACAATACTTTTCTATGCACAAGCGAACAATTTTGAAGTGATTGATGATTCTTTAATCACCATCATTCCGGCGGTAGTTCAGCAAACCGGCGATCCGCTGTTTATTCCGTCTTCGACGCAAACTGGGAATACGGAAATTGTCTCTTCCAATGTTTCAGAATCGGAAGTCACGGAAACTGAGTCTGTTATAACAGTGTCTAACAATGATGTGCCATTGCAAGAAGAAATCACGTGGACTGAACATGTCACACCGGAAGATTTAGGTGATGTTTATGTTCCTGATGGTGTGGATAGAGAAATTTTTCTTGCCAATATTGCAGAGTTTAGGAGTAAAATAATATATACACAAACATCATCTGGAAAAATCATAAAAACAATTCCTGCTGAAGCTTTGCAATTACTCAATACTATAGGTGAATCAAAACTTTTTCTTACATCATCCAATCCTCCAGTACATCATATTATAACAAATGAGCAATATACTGGCGTTGTTCGAGTTGAAGCTCAAGTGACTGGTGGAATTTCATTTGGAACCGGATCATTATTATTGAGCGGAAATCACGTCCTCACAGCAGCACATGTTGTCACTGACGATAACGGTAATACTCTTCCAGCTAGTACTGTCTCTGTTACTTTTGCATTACCAAATGAAACAGTAACAAGATATGTAACACAAATCATTGTTAATCCTGGTTATATTCCTAATGTAGGTTTTGCAACAGGCGCAGATTTAGCGATTATTGAACTTTCTCAACCGGCTCCTGATGCCGCAGAACGTTATGATATTTATCGAGGAACTGACGAGGATTTAAATGCGGTCGTGACAAAAGTTGGATATGGATCTATAGGAACAGGTAATTTAGGAACGGTAGCATCTATCTATGATCAGGGATATAAACTTGCCGGGAAAAATACCTACGATGACTTGTCCTATGATATATATGGAAATGCTTACCTTATTAGCGATTTTGACGACGGCACAAGCGCAAGAGATGCGTTAGGCGGTCATCTTGGTACGGGATTTGCTAATGAAGTTTGTGCTGCGCCAGGTGATTCCGGTGGTCCCGGATTTATTACGACAGGACAAGGACAGATAGTGATAGCTGGTATAACTAGAGGCGGAATGAGAATACCGTCTTATGACAATAACAGTAATCTTGATTCCTCTTTTGGGGAGTTATTCTGTGACTTACGAATCACGAATTTCAAGGAATGGATTGATTCCATAGCTCCACCAACGCCGGAAATAACGCTGGTGTTCCGCGATTATTCCTCGCAGATTGTTAATACAGAAGTTGTGGATTTGAGTACGCTTGCCGACCGATTGACTTTTATTGACGAATGGTCGAATTTTCAAGTGGAAATTTGGGGAAATACGAAATCATCCATTGGTATTTCCGAATACACTGTCGCTTTGGATTTTCCGCCTAACGTTTTTGATGTGCGTAACGCAACAACATCTCCGGCATTCTCCCAAAATTTCACGCAAACGCAATCCGCCGGAAAAATTGTTATTTCCGGGAAAATTTCCAGTTCGGCGTCAGGAGCGCAAGGCGATAATACGAATGTTCTCTTGGCGCAAGTCGCGTTCAAACCAGTAACAGCCACGGCGGCTGAAGAGAGAAATGGAACAAAAGGTATTACTGTTCCTTTAAATGATCATGGTACGCCAATTCAACCCAACGAGAACGGTTTTTCTGTAGAATTGGTTGGTTCTTCCATCAAACTGACCTCCGGACAAACGAACCTTCCTGTTAAAGGTTTTGTTCAAAATGACGTGCCGTTATATGGAATGATGTTTGACGTTAATGATGATGGAATTGTCAATGTCAATGATTTCTTAACGTTCCTTAAAGCGTATAATAAATCGACAACAGATACAACCGCTTTAGTCAACACGAAATTATTTGATTACAATTTTGATGGCATCGTCAATGTTAATGATTTTTTAGATTTTTTGAAAAATTATCGCAAATCCCGAACAGACGCAATTGATAATCCTTCTTCAAGTTATATTACTTACACAAACGCCGCTAAAAATTATTTTACGTCAACGTCAATTTCGCAAACCGCCAATGTGTCGGGAAATCAGCAAAACGCGCAAGATCAGGCGATTTTGGATTACATTGACGAGATGCAGCAACTCTTGTTCAATGATTTATCGGAAAGGGTTGAGTTGAGCGAAACGTTGGGATTTTTTGAAGAAATTGTCCTATAAAAAAGAAATCCTATTCACTCGCTTGGAGTATTTTCGTAATCGTTTCCATCTATTTTTAATTTTCCAATGTTGGAAAAATGAATCCATTGACCTCATTTTCACCTAATTTTCTGAACAAAACAACCTCAGTAGCAAAAAGTTTTCCACCAATCAACCTCATTACCTCATTGTTCCTCGTTTTTAATGAGGTAATGAGGTTGTTGTTTTATTGTCTTTGGGCTACTGAGGTTGTTTTGTTAAGAAAATTAGGTAAAAATGAGGTTTGATTGTATGAGCGAATAATATTGTTATACTTCTCACACTTGAAATTTCAGTTTAGACAATGCCCATCGTTTATCATGTCCTTAATGTCCCTTTGAGAATGAAAACCGATTGAGGAATACGCTTCCTATTTATAATCATGTTTCAATCCGGTGAAGAGATACAAAAAATGAAAAAGTGAAACTCGCTTTTTATTTTGAGTTTTACGTTTCAACCGTAAAGGGTTTTGCTTTGGAAGTCATTGACGCAATAGAATCGTTTCCAGATCAATGGCGCGGCGGTGCGCTGGCTATCGGAAAATTTGACGGAATGCACGACGGACATTCGTTAATTCTTTCGCGGTTGCGCGAATACGCGAGTCAACCCAAAATTCCTGCGGTCGCGCTGACGTTTGAGCCGTTGCCGATTCGCGTTTTACGCCCCGATCTTAATATTCTTCCGTTGACAACAACCGAAGAAAAAATCAAATTACTCGCAAGCCAACAGATTGACGCTTTGGTCATTTGTCCGGCAAATCCGCAATTTCTAGCACGCACGGCGGAAGATTTTTTCGAGAACACGATTCGTAAAACGTTTGACACGCGAGTTATCGTCGAAGGAAGTAATTTCACTTTTGGACACAACCGCGAGGGAACGCCGGAAAAATTGCGTCAATGGTGCGCCGACGCTGGAATTTTGTTCGAGCCGGTGCAAACAATTTTCGTCAACAACGAGCCGGTGTCCAGCAGTCGCATCAAAACACTGTTGACTCAAGAGGGAAACGCGGCATTAGCAAAGACGCTTTTGGGGCGACCGTACCGCGTGACCGGAACCGTTATCACCGGCGAACAACGCGGACGTTTACTCGGTTTTCCGACCGCGAATCTCGGCAACGTTAAAACAGTCATTCCGAAAACAGGACTTTACGCCGCAACCGTTTCACACGCTGGAACGACTTACGCGGCGGCGGTTCATATCGGCGACAATCCGACATTCGGCACAACGCCGCTAAAAATCGAGTGCTTTTTGATAGATTTTCACGGTGATTTGTACGGACAAACGTTGCATGTTGATTTTCTGGCACGTCTTCGCGACGTGATAAAATTCGCGTCGGCGGAGGAATTACTCGTGCAAATGCACCGCGATATTGACGCCATTAAAAAATTAATATCTATTCACACTTGAAAATTTGGTTTTCATTCTCAAGAGGACATTAAGGGCAAAAGGAAATTTGGGGACAGATAAAGTTTCTGAAAAGAGTCTCTAAAAGTCTCATTTGCCTCTCGTATCCCTTCAAGTGACCTTCCAAACAATGAATCTCTCATAACATTCCTTCTTTTCCCGCAATAAACCAATTCATCAATTCCCAGCCGAACGGAAATTGATACGGACTTTGCGCGGCGGTTAGTTCGTCGTAATCGCCGGCATGTTGCGGCGGAACATCGTTTCCAGCGACAATCCAGGGAACCGCACCGTGCGAATGCGTTTTTGTCGAAATTTGCGTCGGATGATCCGGTGAAATCAATATTCGCCACTCGTCAAACGATTGCAATTTCTCGACAATTGGCGGTACGACTTTCGCGTCAATGTCTTGCAACGCCTGCACTTTTTTTTCAAAACTCCCTTCGTGCGACGCTTCGTCGGGGGCTTCGACATGCACGCAAATTAAATCATATTTATCCAGAGCCGCCGCCGCGTATTTACCTTTCGCGTTGTAATCGGTGTCCACATAACCGGTAATCCCCGGCGTTTGCACACGATCCCATTCCAACAACGACGCAATTCCCACCAACAAATCCACAGCAGAAATCATCGCGCCGCGAACGCCGGGAAATCGCTCGGCAAACGGAATCAAATTCGGACGCTTGCCGAGTCCCCAAAGCCAACATTGCGTCGCCGGATGCTTACCCGATTCGATTCGTTTGCGGTTGACCGGATGATCGGCAAATAAACGCTCGCTTGCTTTCATTAACGCTAACAGCAAATCGCTCCCTTTGCCGCGCGGCAATGCGGGAGTAACGTCTTGATCAGAATAATCGTGAGGCGGCGAAGTTTGCGTCGCTGTGTCAAACGGCGAATCTTCCGCGCTGCCGTGATACAACATCAAATTCCGATAACTAACGCCGGGAAAAAATTCGACTTTATCCGCTTTGTCCGCTGTAGCGTTTCTTTTATGACAAACCGCGTTTGCAATCTCTCGACCGGTCGAATTTAAGAGCGTTGCCGCTTCTTCGCTGGTGATATGTCCGGCGGTGAAGCTTCGCATAATGTTATCTGTCATCGTAACGAGATTGCATCGCACCGCCCAATCGTGTTCGCCAAGCGGAATCCCTTGCGCAACGGCTTCCAACGGCGCGCGTCCGGTGTATGTCTCGCGCGGATTATAACCAAGCAAACTGAGCGTCGCCACATCCGAGCCCGGCGGCAATTCCGGCGGCACATTTTGCGATTGCCCAACAATCCCGCTCTTCGCCAACGCATCCATATTCGGAATCTTCGCGGTTCGCAACGGAGTCATTTGATCAAAAAAATCGTCGGGATGATCAGCACATCCGTCCGGTATAATGATTGCGTATTTCATAGAATACCAATGATTCGTATTGGGTGAGAAATGAACAAAGCACGAAAAGTTTATTGTAACAAACATTGGTAACACATTCAAGAGACGGCTTTTAAGGTTTTGGGATTATTTCTAAAGTGTGCCAGTTCACGGCATTTTTCTTGGCAAGTCGCATATTATTGCTATACTCCTCGCACTTGAAATTTTCTAATTATTTCGTTTTTGAGGGACAATATTGGCAAACGCGATAGAACACTACGGCGTCCGTTTCCCACCCCAAAGAAATCCGCACGGCAACTTTGTAACTACAGTCCAATTTCACCGAAAAATACTACTGTTGTCGCCCTAATTTATCACGCTTCCCTTATTAACCAACCGCACCCTCGCAAACTCGCCCTTATTCCCTGATGTTTTAGAAGAGGGATGACGAACGAAAAACCAATTGTCGCGAGTCGTTATCCAATTGCCGTGCTTCATTACCCAATTGCCGTTTGTCGTTATCCGGTTGCCGCGAGTCGTTATCCGGTCGCCGCGAGTCGTTACCCGATTGCCGCGCGTAGATTACCCATTTTCGCGCGGATTTATTGGGCGGGGCGGCGGAATTGTTGCGGACTTTCAAAGAGATTGCGTCTATTCCCAAAACGCCGCCCACGATGTCGCTTGATTCATTATCTACGCGGTAAAGTTTCCGCTCCGAGCGGGACTCGCTGAATCTTCTCCAAATACATAATCTTTCCGAGCGTCTGAGTTTCCGACATAACTCCTTAATTTCCAACGACTAACGTAAAACTTCCACGAACGCTCGCGGGAGATTTGCTACTCTTTATGAGCGATTTATTCCCGGGAATGAGCCGCTCATTCCCCCGCGGGAATCTCTCATTCCGTAGAGTAGGCGAGGGACGTATTGCTACGCCTCCTCACCCCTCTTCCCACCGGACATGTAGATTTCCCCCATCCGGCGGTCATTGATGTACTCACCGCAAGTTTTCACGTGAAGCCAGTCGTAATACGCCTAATTCTTTGTAAATCAGGGCGTACCAACTCATTCCTTCAGGCGGTTTGAAGGGACGTTGGCTACGATGTTTCAGAAATTGAATCAATCGTTTTTGTACGTAATCGTCGAGCGTCGCAAACGGTGTGGACGGATAGC
>JAIRYX010000198.1 GCA_031267635.1 Planctomycetaceae bacterium | reverse complement strand
CGATTTAAAACTGTACAAGCCATAATTTGAAAATAAACAATTACGTAAACTACACAAAAAAGCAGTTTTTTCATAAATCAATTTATAAATTAAATTGTTATAAAAATTAAATGTTCGTGTATTTTGTGCGTTTTGTGGTAAAAACAAAATAGACTGTTACGAATTTTCACGTGCGACAATATTGAAACAATAATATAAATAGTTGCATTAAAGGACTATTACTTTTACAAAAACTCAGTTCGATGAAAAACAAATTCCGATTTTTTAGTGTATTGATATTATTTTATTTTGTAACTATTATACAAGCGGCGGAAAAACCGAATATTCTGTTTATCTATACAGATGATCAGTCTTTTAATACGATTGCCGCATTGGGGCATAAGATTGTTCAAACGCCTAATTTAGACAAACTTGTCCAGGAAGGAATTGCGTTTACCAATGCCTATAATCAAGGCGGTTGGCATGGAGCCATCTGTGTGGCAAGCCGTTCTATGATTAATTCGGGACGTTTTCTATGGAATGCCCGGCGGCGTGTGGAAAATGACTTTCGTCCTATCAAACAAGGCGGATCAGAATATCAGTTGCAAAAATCTGCCGAAACGGAATTCTGGTCACAAATTCTGAAAAAAGGCGGTTATACAACCTATTTCACAGGAAAATGGCATGTTAATGTTCCTGTACGGAATTTATTTGATCAGGTTGATCTTGTGCGTGGAGGAATGCCGCCGACCGTCGAATCATCTTACCGTCGTCCGGTGGAAGGTGAAGACGATGTCTGGTCACCCTTTGATCCGCAATTCAAAGGACATTGGGGCAATGACGGAAAACATTGGGCGGAATCACTTGCCGACAGTGCGATTGGTTTTATTAACAATGCGTCACAAAAAAGCGAACCGTTCTTCATGTATTTAGCATTCAACTCGCCGCATGACCCGCGTCAGGCTCCCAAAGAATATGTTGACCGGTATCCTCAGGAAAACATGGATATTCCCGCAAACTTTTTACCGGAAAATCCTTATAAGGATGTTATGGGTTGTTCTGCCGAACTCCGTGACGAAAAACTTGCTCCGTTTCCACGAACTGAATATGCGGTGCGAGTCCATCGCCGTGAATATTATGCGATTATTTCACATCTTGATACACAAATCGGACGAATTGTTGACGCACTGGAAAAATCAGGGAAAAAAGAGAATACGTATATTTTTTTGGCAGCGGATAACGGATTAGCCGTTGGTTCTCATGGGTTGTTCGGTAAGCAAAATCTGTTGGAACACAGTGTGAAGGTTCCGCTTTTGGTTGCCGGTCCCGGACTTCCCAAAAATCAACGTATTTCCGAACCGGTTTATTTACAGGATATTGTGCCGACTTCACTTCATGTTGCGGGAATTAGTATTCCCGATCATATCCAATTCAAATCGCTTTTACCGTTGATTCACGGCGAAGAACAACAACATTATGTTGCAGTTTATGGTGCGTACATGATGTTACAGCGTATGGTACGAAAAGATAATTTCAAATTGATTGTGTATCTTGAAAACAATATCCGTTTACTTTTTGATTTAAAAAACGATCCTGATGAAATCAACAATCTTGCCGATAAACCCCAATACGCAACAAAAATTCAGGAACTCCTTGACGAATTGATAAAATTACAAAAAGAAACCGGCGACCCGTTGATTCTGAATGCAGAAAAATAATTGTTGCGGTTTATTTTGTTTGATTGATACGTAATTGTCTATTTTATTAACCACAAACTCGGAGAGAAGTCCGCAGATTTACGCAGATTTAATTTTTATTACAAAGGTACACAAAGTTGTTTTTGTATTTTGTATTTTTTAAAATACTTTGTGTGCTGTATTCGACTGTGAGGTTAAAATGAAAATTTTAGTATTTAGGAAACTTCTAAAAATCTCCCCCAATATCGGTAAGATATTATTTTTCGATGGTCAAATTTGTTGAAGGTGAGGTATTTAGAAGTTCCCTAATGTGATTTAATATGAGAGAGCCTATCCCGTTGACGCTAATAGAACATTTTCGTAAAGAACCGTACCGGTTTGATTTCTGGCAGTCGGTAAAATTGTTGCAAAATCAAACATTGCCGGATAATGTGTCGCCGGATAAAACATTGTCGGTTGAAACGTTACCAGAGATTGCCGCCGTTTCGCCGGATAAAGAACGGTTTCGGTTTGCGTCGCATATTTCGCAACATTTTCCGGCAAGCGATGTACAAAATTTTATTGAAAACAATTTTGTCGAAGGCGATATTGAAGGTGATAAAAACGGTATTAATGAAAATGAATATGATAATAAAATTGGTAAACCGGTTTTGAGTGTCAATTTTCTTGGTTTGGCGGGACTGCATGGTCCGTTGCCTGTACCTGTTACGGAATTGATTCTTGACCGTGTTAAGCAGGGCGATACGGGGCTTCGGGATTTTTTGGACATTTTCAATCATCGGCTTATTTCGCTTTTTTATCGAGCGATGGAACCGATGCGACCCGGATGCGGTTCGCAAACACATCCGGCTGAAACGGAATTTGCGGATTATTTGTACGCAATTGCCGGATTATTGACAAACGGGTTACGCAAACCCGAACACGCAAGATTTTTACCGCACGCAATACTTTTCGCGAATAGACGAAAAACTGCATCGGGGTTAGAAAAAATTATTTCGGAACGTTTTGGTGTTACGGCAAAGGTTGAAGAATTTCAGGGGCGTTGGCTTTGGGTTGAAGAGCGTGACCGGACAAAACTTGGTCGCGCAAACCACCAACTCAGTCAAAACGCCATGCTCGGCGGAAGATTTTGGAACCAATCCGCAGGCTTCGTACTCCGAGTCAAAACTTTGCACACAAACAAAAAACGCAACGAAATATTAAATATCTTCCGTTTTTACGTCGGCGACGGTTTACATTGCGAATTACAATGGGAAACCGGCAAAGTACAAACTAAATTCGGTGAAACTCGATTGAATTTGAAGTAAAATTTTTAATTAACATCACTAGTGTCCCATCATAAGTCGAATTATATCAACTAGTTATGAACAGATGTTTTATTGTTTCTGTAAATATTTTCATTTAGTGCTTGAAATATAGGCATTTTCAAATCGTAACAGAATTAAAAAATCTGTAGAATTTGATAAAAAAGTTATAATAATTTAGGATATTTGGTTTATGCGAAAACATGTTGACCTGTAAATATAAGGAGATAGTCTTTCGCTCCAAAAAAATAATTTGAAGTCGATGCAAGTCAAAATTTTACATAACTATCTGAAAATTAACATTTTACAAAAAAATTAAAACACTTTAATGGGACACGAGTGAATTAACATATAAAATAATTATGTCAAGAACTATACTACCAATAATTGCAACAATAGCAACTTGGAATTCCCAGGGCAATCCTCTTATTGATGGAAAATCAGTTACGTTATATGATTTATTAAACAACGCTGGTTTTGTTTTCATTCAGGAATCAGGTGATATTACATATTGGGAACACACACTATGCACTAAATATGTCGGGAACAGACAGATGCGAAGAATCCACGCTGTTTTATTTCTCTCTTGAGTCAAAAGTGTGAAGTTCGCAATGTGTGGACAATGAAGTGTAACCAAGATTTTTGTAATGGTCGTCCTTTGTTATATTGTGACTGGCATGGATGTCGAATTGGTACAATATATGCAACAAGTAGTAGACAAAGTAAAATGGGAGCGTTTTCATTTTGGGGGCGTTTTAGATATTTGTATTTTTGATTGTAATCCCTTGTTTTTGAATGTTTTTCCATCGTTTTGCTTTATAGAGACATCGCAAGAGGAGCATGTCTTCGGCGTTGCTTTCTTTCCAATACACGCTTGCGCCTTTTAGTCTCAGATTGACGACCCTTCGGACAGTGCTTTCAATCACCCCGCTGCCAATCGGTAATTTTAACCGTTTTGCGTCTGCGTAATTCATGTGTCCCGCGTGCGAATGTTTCAATAAGTAATTCCCGGCGTTGCGTAAAACCGTTCCTTTGCGGCTGTTTTTCTGCAACGATTTCACTTCCAACTCGAATGAGATATTGTTACCTTGAAACAGCAATCCGGTCATACGATGAATCCATCGTGTCCGTTTCTTTTTCGTCCCTCCATTGACCGCCTCTGCCATCGCGTGCAGATAGCCTTTCATGTGATAATAATCCAACAAGCAATGAAACCGCCCACCCTTTTCTCGTACCGTTTTTTCGATCCAAGGAACCCGCTTCCACAAACAATCGGCTCCGTCTGAAACAAAAAGTACTTCCGTTTCGGAATTGATTGGGAGCAACGAAAGATAATTGCACAACATCTTAAAGATCTCGTCCACCTGGGACAGGGTTCCATCGAGGATAGGAGGAATCGAACGATCCACTTGACCATTCGCGTCAAGAAAGTAAATGCAAAGCAATTTGGGTTCACGCCAGTCCGTCGAATAGCGGGTTCTCTTTTTGTGCGTTTTCTTTCCCTTTTTGTCTTTTCTGATACGAATTCGTCCGCCATCAACCGATACTATTATTTTTCGCCCTTGAATTTCCAGTGTTTTGAGAGACGGATCGTTGTCCCGCAAGGTTCGTGCTTGGGCAGCGGTGGAACGAACAGCGGTTGAAATGCGGGTTACGGAAACATAAATCCCCTGTTCGGTGAGTGCGGAGTGGGCATCCCGCAGAGAACCCAGGGAGGCAGCCGACTTGGCAATCAGATCGCGGATTGCCGGAGAGAGCCGGTCAACGATGCCCAGCAACGCAAGCTCGGGATAAAAACCCTGACCTTTTTCGGAACGAGATTTACTGGAGGCGAAAAAACGTGCGACAAGGACAATCTCGACACCGCCGAGAAAGAGAACTCGGATTTCACGCCATCCACGAATACGAAACGGCGATGGCTCTGCAAAGATCAAGAACTTTTTTTTTGTAACTCTGTTTCGGCTTCACGGGCAGACTGGTTGATGAGTTGCAGCTGGAGTTTTTCTGCAATTTTGAGGGAAGCAATTTTGTCAGAACATTGTTTGACACGATATTCGAAATCGCACAGAGATGCGCCAGGTCTCATGTCCAACGAGTTGAATTCTTGTAGGGCTTCGTCGAGTTGACGACGAATCTCTTTGAGGTTTGCTTCGGGACGACTCGACGACGGTGAGAATGTTGTTGTACTCATAAAAAACGGAATTCTAACAACTGCCAACAAAAAGGACAAGACCAAGTTCTCCTTTTGTCGAAAATCTCGCCCAAC
>JAIRYX010000496.1 GCA_031267635.1 Planctomycetaceae bacterium | reverse complement strand
TGGCATTGGTTGTTATTAAAATGTTGGCACTTGTATTTTTCATTTTTTCCCCGTTTTTTCATTTAAATTTAGTACGATGTTTAGAGGAACTTCTAGAAATCTCCTCCCAAATGATTCGTAAGCCCTTCTTTTTCAACGGTCACGTTTGTTGAAAATGAGGTTTTTAGAAGTTCCCTACAGTGTTTTATAAATCAATTCCTCCCCCAAATGTGACATAAGCAGAATAATGATTTACTTATCCTAAAAATATTCGTAATAAATCATTTGGGAACTTCTAAAAACCCCACTTTCAACAAATTCTACCATTGAAAAATAAGGACTTGCTGATGTTGGGAAGAGGTTTTTAGAAGTTCCCATTTGTGCGCTGATGGCAAAAAATAATTTTGATTAAAAAATCGCCGAAATAAATTTCAAAGACAAATGACATTGTGTGTTTTGGATTCAATAGGAAGAAAATTAGCAATCAATCAAAGATTTTCTATTTATTTTTTAGAAAAAATCCACTTTTTTTTCTCCAAGTGTTGACTCTTTGGCGAAATTCATTTAGAATTAAAGAAAGATAAGAAGAATGTCACATTGTGCGTTTTTCGTTCCTGCCGAATTTTGACAAAACAAAATTGTCCCTCTTGATTCCATGAAAAGGAGATAAAATTATGAGTTTGCTTTTTGCCAATCCGTTGTTCAATAGCCCTATGACGATGATTATTGTCGCGGCGGTTGCCTTTTTGTTATTTGGTAATCGATTGCCGAGTGTGATGCGGTCGTTGGGACGCAGTGTAACAGAATTTAAGAAAGGCGTTGCGGGGATTGAAGATGACATCAATGACGCTGTTGCCAAAACTGATAAACCGCTGAGCGAATCGTCGGAAAAACACGAATAAATTCTTTGTTTGTAATGTTTTATTTCACGTACACGGATTGCTTTATGCGATTTGTTTGCGAAGAGGTTTTGTTATGTCTCCATCGACAGTCATTGTTATTCTTTTGCTTGGCGTACTGCTTTTCGGCGGACGGTTGCCGGAAATTGCTCGCGATATTGGCAAAGGATTTTTGGAATTTCAACACGGAATGAACGAATGGAGCAGAGAGGCAAAAAAGACGGTATTTGACGAAAATTCTTCATCATCGTCTGGTTCTGCAAAACCTGCGGAAGATTCCATACCAACAACTAAAGCCGATGTTCAAGAAACATCGGCTCCAAAATTTGAACCGCCGCCGGAAGAATAATTTACACGACGGTAATATTTGTCTTTCGTACTTGTCTGATTATTTCACTTTTGGGGAGCAAGGGCAAAATTTCCTCATTTCATATTTTCGCTGGGCGACGTAAAATGATACGCTAAAAAATAGGGATTTTGGAAATTTACAAAACGCTCAACTCAATTAATGTTGCCTGCTTTGAATTTGCTTTAGTGATTCTAACTCTTCTTATTTTGCCATAATTTTCTACTGTGTTTTCAAACATTTCCCCCAAAAAACGAAATAATCAGAATCTTTTCTTTTCGTGGATTCGTGGTGAAAAAAGGATTTGTAACTATTCGGTTGCCGCAAACCAATTTAATCCCCACGGCAACTGAATAGTTATCCGAAAAATTTTACTATTGCAACCCTTATTTATCAAGTTTCCCTTAGTAGCCGACAAAGCCCTCAAAACTCGCCCTTATGCCCTTATTTTTTAGATTATGGATTTGTATCAAAACAATGGAACGAATAATAAGGGAATAAGGGTGCATACTTGGGCGCAATTCGGGCTACTAAAGGAATTGTATATAAATAAGGGCGGCAATAATAATATTTTCCGGTAAATTTTGATGGCAACTGAACAGTTACAAGGATTTTTTAGAAATCTCATTCATTTCTTTTTCTAGCTGGGGTTGAATTGATTGTGGATTTTAGGGATAATACAGGAAATATTTTTTGCGTTTTTTATATCTCCCTTTTGGTTTTCTTTCTCATGGTTTTTGACGATTTTGAGCAAACGCGACGGCATATTTCCTCGCCGTACATGAAGCAGATCGACGAAGTGTGCGACGATTTTGAGACGGCATGGCAACGCGGGTCGCGGATTCGGATCGAAAGCTGCTTGCGTCTTGTACCGGAAGCGGCACGCGCTGATCTTTTGCGCGAATTGCTTGAAATTGAAATCGAATTACGCACCCAAAACGGCGAATCGCTTTTGTTGGAACAATATTCGTCGCGTTTTCCCGAACATTCCGAGATCGTCAAAAAGATTTTACAGCGTCACAACAATATGCGGCGGCTTGGCGATTATGAATTGCTCGAACAGCTCGGACGCGGCGGAATGGGAGTTGTGTACAAAGCACGGCAGATTTACCTCAATCAAATTGTCGCCGTTAAAATTTTGCCGGAACAATACATGGGCGACGACCATGCCGTCACTCGATTTCGCCGTGAAATGCAGTTGATCGGTGGTTTAAAACATCCGAACATCGTTCAAGCGTACAATGCCGGCGAGACAAACGGCATTCATTATCTTGTGATGGAATACGTCGCGGGCGTAACGTTGCAACGGTTGACTGCCGAAATGGAAGAAAAACGCCGCCGTGAAACCGGTCATCAATCTTCCGATGAAAATAACAATGCAAGTGACGCATCGAATCAAAACGAAAACAACTCGACGCTTCTGTCTATCGGTGCGGCTTGCGAAGCGATTCGCCAGGCGGCGTTGGGATTGCATCACGCCGGGCAGCGCGGATTGGTTCACCGCGATATCAAGCCGGGAAATCTGATGCTCGACCGTCACGGCGTTATCAAAATTCTTGATCTCGGACTCGGAAAATTTCAGCAAGACGTGTTGCACAATGACCGAAGTTTCGGACAGTTGACGCAAGCCGGCACGACCATGGGAACCGTTGATTATATGGCTCCCGAACAATGGGACGATCCGACAACGGTGGACATTCGCGCCGACATTTATAGTTTGGGCAACACGCTTTATTTTCTTTTGAATGGCGCACCGCCGTTTGACGGGAAAAATTATAATTCCAACCGAGCAAAACTGATGGCGCATATTGTCGCCGAGCCGCCCGCGCTGACGTCGATCTGTCCAGACATACCGCAGGAACTCAATCGCGTCTATCTTAAAATGTCGGCGAAAGACCTTAACAACCGTTTCAGTACACCGCTGGAAGCCGCCGAAGCTCTTGCGCCGTTTGCTAGTATTGACGCATTGTGGGAAACGATTCCGCAGGAATTGCTGAACATTTCCGACACGGATCAAATTACGTCGAGCGAGTACGACAATAGCGACATGCGAGACACGATGAAATCCTATCCGTTTACGCCGAACCGACGAAAAACATCCGATCAACCGCCACATAAATCATGGTATCGACATCAGGAATTTTACGCGATTGCCGTCTTGATAAGTTTGCTACTTTTAGTCATTACCGGAGGCATGATTCAATCATTTTGGACAACAACGACGAAAATTCCGCTTGAAATCCGCGATCCGTCGCTACCACCCCACGCCCCGGCTGTCAATTTGCGTTATGATCCGACGGAGCGCAATAATATCGCGGCGGATTTAGTGGAATTGCCGGGATTGAGCGGCGCGACTTGGTTTTCAGAAACGCCTTGGTTTCTGCCGTTTGTCCGCCAAGCGGCGGCAAACACGCTTTTGCAAACGACGGAACCGAAAACCGTTCTCGGCGAAGATACGAAAGGTTATCTCAATGTTGACACGGTTTACGTTCAAAACTGGCTGTACGCATTGACGCAAAAAGTTCTGCCGACATTAACGCCGCCGCAACAGCAATTGGTCAACGACGTCAAAACTTTGGCGGACAGCAATCTCGACGGCGCGGAATACGCTGCCCGAATGGAAACCGCATACCAAAAATACGCCGCAGCCAATAAAAACCTGCCGATCCGCGCGGCGGACAAAAACACGGAAGCCGTGCTGTTACACATTATTTCCAGTTTGAAAAGCGACCGGAATATCGCGGAACAAGCCGAAGCGAAATATAAAGAAGCGTTATTGGAATATCCGCAAGACGTTGTTTCGCAGCAACTGAAATTGCTCTGCATGACCGATCACGCGCGGCTGATTGGTCAATCGCTGTTAAGAGATGAAGAGGCGCATAAGATTTATGAGCAAGTGCGTCCGCAAGCCGTGAATTTATTGAAAATCGACATTTCCGCATCGCTGGGAGCGGAACTTTCCGGTCTCGGTCGATATGACGACCGTCCGTTTCGCGCAGCGCAGCGGGTCTTGATGTCAATGAGCGCCGCCGGAACAATCAAATCGAATCATCCGCTCATCGCGCATGTTGCGGAACGTTTCGCATGGATGCTCATTGATCAATGGAAAATCAACGACGCGAACACGCAATTTCAAACGGCGTTAGACATTCGTAAAGCAAATTCGTTGGAAAGCCGGGGAAACAATCCGTTTGCCGATATTTACGTTTTTCACAATATGCACGGACTTGCGATGACGGCGCGTTATCGCGGCGACTTTGCTGGCGCGAAACAAAAGTACGCGGAAATCGTTCAGTTAATTGCCGAGAAGCTAAAATCTTCGGAAGAGCAGTTAGGCGGCACGGAATCCGCCGTTCAGTTGCCGGGGCAGTTGCGTTATTTCCGCGAGTTGCGGGAGCGTTATTCCAACTCTCAAGAACGTTGGGCGGATTGCGAACTTTTCGGCGGTGCGGCAAGCGGCGCGAAAGACGCGAATCTTGTTCAAGCGGAAAAATTGTACGCCGAATCTCGCAAATCGACAAACTTTCTCTCAACGCAAATTATTCTGAATTGCAAGTTGAGTTTGGTACGGGCGTTGCTCGAAAAACTTGACGACGCGAATCAGAACTTGGAAGAGTTGAACAAACAGGTCGAAAACATTTTGACGGAAAGCGGACGTTATAAAGTCCGGCGGATTATCAGTATTGTCGAACAAGTGGTGAAAGTCCGCGCGGCGGAAATGAAAGCAGAAAAGAATCTTGACGGCGGCAAGCCGTCGCAGGAGTTCTTGGAACAATACAAACAGGAAATCATGGCGTTTCGTGGATTGCTGCAAAGAATCGCTGACACGTCCAACAAGTTTGATTCCGATGAAAATCGCCGAGAGCCGCAGGAGTTTCGATTGTTCTGCTATGAGTTTTTACTCAATGCCGAAATGAAATACCGGATTTGGAGCGGTCAATCCGTGCTTTCCGAACAAAGCGACCTGATGTCCTTGTGGGGAACGCTCATGTTTTTCAACGACAAAAACGAAACGAAACCGTTCATCCGCCCGTATTACGACCAGCTTCTTCATGTTGCCGACAAGTCGGACTTGCGGACTTTGACCGGTTTGATACGCAACAAATTAGGAACGCCGTCCGATTTTGCCGAAGGAAACGACGCGGGCGAAGCGTATTTGTTGTTGTTCCAGTTTTTGCCGACGGACAACTTTGCCGTCTATCGCCCGGAAAACATTAAAGACGCGGAATTTTGTCCGTTGACGTTGACAAGAGAACAAATCAAAGCGGCGGCAAATGTCGGTAAAGAAATCGACCTGACTATAGAGCCGCAATTAGCGGAATTATTCGACAAAGTCCGCAACGCTCGCGCGGCGGGACACATCGTTAATATCTTCTGGAGCGACTCGCTTTGCTGGTCCGACGAAAAATCCGCAATCACCGACGCTGACTGGTCGTTCAAAACACGATTGACACTGCGAGGAACGAAAGAGGAATCAAACTTAAAATACTAGCACTACATAACGCAAAGGCATGAAATTGGCGGATGAACCATAAAAATTTTTCAACATATTTTCAGTACTTCATTCGATTTTATGTTTTGAGAAATTATAGATTCAATTGAAATATTACTTTAATTTTTTTAGGAGTTAGAAATATGTTTGACGACAATTTTGATTTTTCGTTACCTTACGGCAGCGATTTTGGGGAACATCAAGAGATTGATTGGAACATTGACGACGTTTCTTCATCGTGGACGCAAATGGAGTTTTCGCATAACATTTATGGCGGTGACGGAACGTATATCCCTCAAACGACAGATTTTACTTGTGCGGTTGTTTCGCAGGAAATGATTTTGCACGATTTCGGAATTAATGTAAGCGAAGCGGAACTTGTTTATGACGCCGCCAGTCACGGCTGGTTGACCGACAATGGAACAAGTATCGGAAATATGGGAAAACTTCTAGAATATTACGGTGTGTCCACGCATGCTAATTATGACGGCGATATTCCTTCACTTGTCAATGAATTAGCACATGGGCATAAAGTTATCGTTGCGGTGGATTCCGGTGAACTCTGGAACGGTCAATCTTTCTGGCAGCGATTAACGGGCTTTGATTATCCTTCTCCTGATCACGCTATCGTTATTGACGGCGTTGATTTTTCTGATCCGAATCATCCGCAAGTGATTATCAATGATCCGGGACATTCGAATGGCGATCATCAACATTATCCGTTGGATCATTTTCTTGAAGCGTGGAATGATTCAAATTGTACCTATGTTGCAACCGATAACGCACCGTCTTCTTTTCAATGGGGAAGCGTTATCAATAACGAAACGATGGATTTTTGGGTTAATCTTGGGATCGTTGCAATAAGATTGTTTGCTACAACATTTCTTTCGGGAAATCTTGAGGCGGATTACGCATCTACAAATTATGATTCATCATGGGAAGCATTAGGCGATACGGCAATCAATCAACTGTTTTTAGAGATTTGAGGAAATGAAACATGAAAAATAAAACGAATAATAAAAGCGTTTTGCTACAATGTTGGAGTCAATTTTGTGAAATCGCAAAAACAGAAAATCGACCGGAATTGATTGAACGGCTTGAACCGGAAATGAAGCGGTTTGAACTTGGTCTGTTCCGCATTGTCGTTATGGGAGAAATCAAAAAAGGAAAAACAAGTTTCATTAACGCTTTACTTGGAACAAAAAATTTGTTACCGGTCTCCAGCGATATTGCCACTTCGACCGTTTATAAAATTCTTTATGCTCCAGAACGGAAATTCAAAATTTTCTTTCAACCGGATATTGATACGGGTAAACGGCGCGATCCTCTTGAGATTTCGCAAGAGGAAATTAAAAATTACGGTACGGAAGACGGTAATCCTCGCAATGAAAAACATGTGGATTTTATCGGCGTTGAAGAGCCGAATCCGATGTTGAAGGAAGGGATTGTTATTGTGGATACGCCGGGCGTCGGCGGATTGTTCAAACAACATCGGGAAATTTCATGGCGTTACGCTCCAAATGCCGACGCGATTTTCTTTGTTCTCGACAGCGTCGAATCGGTGATAAGCCGTGATGAAATTGCGTTTCTTAAAGAATTGAAAGACCGTCTCAAAAAGCAGGTCTTTTTTGTGCAGACAAAAATTGACGCGGTAGATTCCGAGCAATCGGAGGGCTGGCGAGAACGAAATCAAAATATTTTGGAAAAGGAACTTGGCATTTCCAAAGACCAGATTCAATATTTTCCGATTAGCTCGGAACTCAAAAATGTCGCCGACGAATCGCATGACGGTACGTTGTTTCAGGAAAGCGGTTTTTTGACCTTGTTGGATTTTATTCATCGTGGACTGAAAGCGAAAAAAGATGAAATACTCGCGGCGCAAATTGCGGTAAAATTGATGTTGCCGTTGAATGAAATTTCTACCGATCTTCGTTCTCAACAACGATTACTGCAAACTAAAAGTCAGGAAGAATTGCAGAAAATCCAAAACGATTTGAATCAGGCAAAAGCGGGTTTTATGAAATGGGAAAATGAATCGTTTAAAAAGGAAATGAAAACGTTTTCAGAAAAATTTCAAGATGTTTGCCGCCATTGTCAAAATACAATCTATGCAGATTTGAATCCGTCTGGACGTTTTGTCTCGCAAATTATAGAATCAATAGAAAATTTAGAATTACCGCAACTGCGAGAACAAACAGAAACATTTCAACAAGATTGGATGGCAACAGCATCAGAATGTTTAGGAGAATTGTTGAATCGTTTTAATCAAGAAGTCTTTCTTTTAAGTCAGGATACTATTGGAAAACTCGGTGAATCATCACAAAAATTTGGAGAGTTATTAGTTCAAGATTTCACGAAATTTGATACTGTTCCGTTTTCCGGAAGTAAAATTCAAACGAACACAATGCGAACTTTCGATAAAACAAGAAATATATTTTATGGCGGTGCAGCAGGATATGCTATGGCTACTGCTGCTATGGGAATACTGACATCAGTTTGTCCGCCGGCAGGAGGAATAGCAATACTTGCAATGACAATAACGCCTTGGTTAGCTGCAGGTATTGGAGTACATCAAGCACATGCAGGTATGCAGCAACAGCAAAGACAACAAATTTTCAGCCAAATTCAACAACAATTACAAAAACTTGCAAATCAAACGCAATTTCATGTGAAGATGTTTTTTGAGGAAAAATCCATTAATGTGAATAGAGAAATTATACAACTTTTTGAGCAATCAATGACAAATGAAAAAAAACGCTTGGAGACACAAATCGAACAAGCAAGCCGCGCGATAAAAATATCTCGCGAAGAAAACGCGAAACTTGTGGAAGAAATCAAGCAACGATTGTCCCAAACGGAACATTTACAAAAACTATTAACCCTTATCATTCCTAATAAAAAACAACGATGACGCAACAAAATTACAAACTTGCTATTGACTTTGGAACAAGCCGAACAAAAGTCGCGTATTTTGACGAACATAATAATCGACCGGAACTTATCGAAATCGGGCGAAATGTCCTCACAATGATTCCCACTGTTTTCTATGTTCCTAAAGCCGGTGAAGGAAACATTCTTGTGGGAGATGACGCGGAAGAGATGCTCGACCATGATCCTGATGGCTATGTTATTGCTCTCAAAAAAGAGATTCACAAACCGGGAAAAATCCGGCTTGGTAGCGGACGCAGCATTGAACGTGTTGAATTAGCGTCTCATCTTTTTCAATACATTAAAGAATTTGTTGAGAAACATATTCCCGCGTTTTATAAGAAAACGATTGATTCTTGTATTTTGACAGTTCCCGTTTGTTTTTCGGAACCGCAGCGCGACGCGATTCGCCGTGCCGCTGAAAAAGGCGGTTTTCGGCACGTTCGTGTCATCGAAAAACCGGTCGCGGCGGCGAAAGCGTGGTTATTTGCAACGCATACGCAAGGTATAAACAATGTCATTGTTTGCGACATTGGAGGCGGAACAACCGATTTTGCTGTTGTTCAGTACAAAAATGGAATTTTCCAACCGATTCCTGAAATTCCGACAAAAGGTTTCAACTGGGGTGGTGATGATTTAGATGAAAGAATTCTTGAATCAGCCCAAGAGAATAACAACGATGATTCTGACGAATCGCAAAGTTTTTGGAACAAAGTCTTTTCATGGAAAAATGCGTTCAAGTCGAAGGTTCGCCGCATTAAAGAATTTTTGAGAAAGAATCGAAAACCGGAACACGGTATTGATATCAAAGGAAACGGTTTCATTTTGAAACAAGAAACCATCAACCAATGCGTCGGAGATTTTACGGATCAGATTTGTAACGAATTAAAACCTTATATTAAATTATGTCGGGAAAAATTAAAAGTTGAAAACATTCCGGTACTTTTGGTTGGCGGTTCTTCACAATTATTAGGATTGGAAGGTAAAATTAAAGCAATTGCAGGTGATGCGAATACTTTTTGTTGGTCACGTTCTGAATATGCCGTTGTTCTTGGCGCGGCAATGGACGGCATAAAAACGTCAACAACACAAAATTTGGGTCATGTTCTAAAATTATTGAATACACGGATAAGATCCGAAGAACCAATAATTTATGACCAGTCCGACAACGATTTTGTGCATCAATTCCGTCTTTGAAAAACGAATTCCCTTTCTCACTAATCTGCTACACCAA
>JAIRYX010000196.1 GCA_031267635.1 Planctomycetaceae bacterium | reverse complement strand
TAATACTTTGATTCGACGCATTGATCGTCGTATTTTTCAGACCGAGCGATTGCGTCAAACGTCCTTGCGCGTCGTATTCAAATTCGGACACAAGATGTTTCCCCGCACCGCTTGCCGTTAATCAGCCGCTTCCGGTGTGTTGTGTTGAACTTGATTCCCGCTGTTGTCATAGACATAATAATTGAGTAACCGTTCACGGGGTAATGAAAAAAGGTGTTTTTGCGATTGCGTATTTTGCACAAACTATCCATTTTGGGGAGGATTTTGAAATATCAGTAGAGGAACAGCCTTTTAGGTTTTGTCAAGACACAATATATAGTGGTTGAAGTGTTGACCACCTACTATTTTTCAAACCCCGTGAACGGTTACACGATTGACAAATGCTTCGCGTTGTACGAACCAGACGACGCTTTGTCAGTAAGCAACGTTTTTCCGTCTTATTTTGCGTTATCGCTTTATTTTTTTCAAACTGCGATCATTTGGTGGGAGAACATCATTTTTATGTTTGGTTGCGTTTTATACTGAAAAAATAGGCGTTATTTTTTGGCTGGAGCATTCGGTTCTACATTTTCCGGTGATGGAACACTTGTGGAACAAGACAACACACGTATTGAGCAATCAGGAAATTCTTTTTTAATAGAAATCTCTATATCACTATCAAATATTTGAAAATATAAATCAAGGCTTTTGAGATTTTGGACTCTGCTTAAAAAAATAAATATTTTCTTATCAAATTTATATCCAGAAATAGAAATATGTTGTAATTTATGGAGCGATCTAATATCAATACTTTCTAAAGAATTATTTTCATTATTTGGAATTGACACTTGGATATATACAATATGCCCCAAAAGTTCACGACCAAACAAAGCTATTAAAAATGAACAAGGACGTGGAGAACGATGAAAATTTCTAACACGATTATTATTTTTGTTAAAATCATACTCATAGTCCATCAGGCAACAACCGTTAAAAGTCCTGATTTTTCTTTCTATTAAATAGTTTTGGGAGTTTATGCGAATGTAATATATCAATGATACAAAAACACATAATATTATAGCAACAGAAATCAATGTTTTTTTATTACACATTTTAAAAAAACTCTCAAAAATAACGTGAACAAGAACTATAAATATACCGAACACCGTTGAAAATTTCCGATACCAACTCGAAATAGACATTGAAAATCATGGACTTGACGAGTTTCTTTCTGAAAATTTAAAAGTACGTTTAGTATATCTGCATAATTCTTGTTCACTAACAAACTATTGTGTTTTAAACAAACCATTATCGCTTTTATTGTTTTTGATTCGTTTTAATACACATATCAAACAAATTTCAATTTGGATATTATCCGTCTCATAAATAAAATTATCAATTAGAGCATGTAGCATAAACCAGTACAAAAAATGAAAGCATTGGTTACGATAATGATTATTCTAATTTTATCCAAACTTTTATTGAGACGGTAATATCTAATCGGGACGCCAATTTTCATTTCCTGGACCACAACAACATTCAGATGCATTTTCTTGAAATGCACATTGATTATATTGTCTTCCACAAGCCATTTCATCTTGTTGTTGCCCTAGCTGGCAATGCGGAATAGTACAATAACCTGCAATAGCAAGTGCACCTGCTGTACAGGCAGTAACACATGCAGCAGCTCCCCAAGCTGTGTATCCAAGATAACGACATGCTCCTGTGCAACCACCAAGTTCTAAAAGTCCTGCACCAGTAAGCAAACCTGATGCACATATCGCAAATCTTGCTGCGGCTTTTCGTTGACATACCATATAAGCACCCAAGCAAACGGAACAAGTAGGACCAACGAATCTCATTCCGTCTGGGTCATATAATTCAATAGCACTATTTTTTACATACCTCATCAAATTCACATCTCCCACACCATATCCAATCGGATCCCTCTGCAAGAACCTTCCGAGCATCGGATGATACACCCGATTCCGATACAACATCAATCCCGTTTCGTTATCCAACACCTGTCCCGTAAACAAGCGGGTCAAATTGAATATGGAAGCCGATTTCGGTACAAATGAAGCATCGAAGACATTGAGTTTTCCAAAGGACATGTAAGTGTAACGTTCCTGAACAACGCCGGAGGCGTTTGTCAAAGCGACGACATTCCAGTTAGCATCTTGCAGAACGTAATAATCTGTTGAATCTTTACGGTACGTAACAAGATCGTCCACATACCTCAATCCCCAAACGAACCGAACATTGCAAGTACTACCGACATATTTTTCAACGCATTGCCATTGTCGATTGAAGTAAAACAATCGTGTTTCGCTTCCGACAACTTTTTTGACTCGGCGGTTAAGAGCGTCATAAGCATAACTTGCAATAACGGTCGAACCGCTTTTCACGGTGATAAGCCGATTCCACGCATCGTAAACCAAGTCATAAGCGGCAGACCAGTTGTCCGATTTCGGAACTTTTGTCATATTGCCGTTTTTATCGCAGGCAACATACGACGTTGAATCGGCGATTGACGTAATCTCATTCACCTTGTTATGCACGCGGTTTTGATTTAAGTCAAACGTTCCGTCGCCATTGGAATCCTGCTTATAGTTTGCGAAATTCCCCGTTGCGTCGAAAGCGAA
>JAIRYX010000250.1 GCA_031267635.1 Planctomycetaceae bacterium | reverse complement strand
TTATCAAAACGACAATCCTCAATATCACCAACTGGGGCGAACAAAATTGCGAAGCGTTTGCCGCTCTCCTAAAAAATAAAAAGCTATTGTCGCAAGTTGCAGAGAACATTATCGAGCCCGCTTCCCAAAGACCGTCTTCGGATTTATCGCACAATAAGCCGCCGGAAATTGTTCAGGGGAAATCCATCGGCACCGTTTGGTTATTGTATTTTTTAGCGAAGCAGATCGGTCTTGTTGACACACTTGGTGATTCTCGTAATGGTCGGCTCGCTCTTTGGCAAGTTCTTGCGCGGACAATTGATTAAGGTTCTCGCGACTTTCCGCAACACGTCTTGCTCGAAACCATACAATTGATTTTCTCGAAGTGGGAACATTCGACGAAGACTCGTTGTACAAAAACCTCAATTGGCTCGCTCAACCAGAACCCACCGATACTGTGGTATATCAGGCCAGAGCAAAAGACTGGGGAAAAGCATACCAAAACTGATAAACGCTTTAAGACCTGACATTCCTAATCCGCCTAAAGTTGATTTTAATGTTAATGCAAAAGATATAAACGGTACAACGTTTCTTTTCAAGATAGTCGCATCAAGCAAATTAGATGCCGTGAAATATCTTGTCGAGAATGGTGCTGATGTCAATGCAAAAAATGATAGTCTATTTCAAAGAACCCCTATTCATGCGGTAGTTGAGTCTGACAATTTAGAAATCGTTAAATATCTTGTTGAGAAAGGTGCGGGTGTCAATGCAATAAATCAAAAAGGTAAAACACCGCTTGATAGCTCGTTTAGCAGAAGTTGAAAACATTCTCCGCGATGCGGGAGAAAAATCGAGAGAAGAGATTTTATCCTCGACTCCCCAAAAACGAAATAAACAGGAAATTTTCAAAATTCAATTCGTTACCGGGAACTTCTAAAAACCTCATTTTCAACACATGTGACCGTTGACAAATAAGGGCTTACGAATATTTGGGAGAAGTTTTTAGAAGTTCCCTACCGTTATTCATCAATTACCGAAACAATACACGAATCCCAGTGCCATTTTCATTTGGAAACGTTAGTTCGCCGTTTTCCGAGCAAACGCCTGTTCCAACTTTTTTTTCAATCAATTGCGGACCATCCAAATCCAAATAATCAGCCATTGACACAAATTGTGCGCTGGCGGATATCGCAATCGTGGACTCAATGCCGCATCCAAGCAGAATTTTCAATCCTTTTTCTTTTGCGTGTGTCAACGCGTCACGCATTGGCGTTAATCCGCCGAATTTACACGGTTTGGCGTTGATACCGAAAAAATATTCGGCACAACGATCAATATCATCTTCCGACGCACAACTTTCATCCGCCATGATCGGCAACGGACATTGATTTTTCAAAATTTCCATTCCTTCCCAATCATCCGGCGGAAGCGGCTGTTCGATAAATTCCACGCCTAACGCTTTTAATTCCGACGCATAATGCAAAACTGTTTCCACATTCCACATTCCATTAACATCGACACGAAAAACAGCGTTAGTCAATTTACGAAGTTCCCGCACCATCTGCATGTCGTTTTTTCCACCCAGCTTGATTTTATAAATAGGCCAGTTGGGATTTTCGTTAAATCGTTCTATCACTTGGTCAATCGTATCAATCCCAATAGTGAAGCAAGTTTTTGGTAAAGGCAATGTTGGATGCAATTTCCAAATATACCAAAGCGGCTTATTTCTGATCTTTCCCCAAAGGTCGCACGCCGCAATATCCACTGCCGATTGCGCGTAGGGCGAAACGCTTAACACTGGTTTCAAATACCGCCACATCGACACCGGATCAGCCATCGCGTAATCATCCAGCATCTCTTGTGTTTTTAGAACATGTTCGGTCAACTCTTCAACCGTGATATTGTAATACGGATTTTCCTGCACCTCGCCATGGCCACGTAATCCATCTTGTTCCAATTCCACAACAATTGTTCTTGCAACGCTAATTGCTCCCCGTGAATAAGTCAGCACATGTTTCACGGGCAAATCGACACGAATAACTCTTATTTTCATAATTTTATGTTGATCAATAAAATGTGTTTATCATAATATTCTCTTACTTTTTTCATATTTTATTTTTTTTCCTATAAAAAATCAAGTACAGATGGAATAAAAAACACGAATCCAGAAAAAACTTCTCTTGTTCTCTGATTGGTTGTTAATTCAGTGGAATTGGTGTGGCTTAAAAACTGTAGTTATGGATGCTTCTTGAAATTTTTCTGCTTATTTCACATTTGGGGGCGGAATTGATTTAGGGAATTTCTAAAACCCCCACTTTCAATAAATTCTACCATTGAAAAATAAGGACTTGCTGATATTAGGAAGAGGTTTTTAGAAGTTCCCTTTATACAATACTGTAATTATTCAGTTGCTCAAGCCAAATAAATCCGCACGGCAACTGGGGAACTACAATCAATTTTGTCGGCAAATATTACTATTACCGCCCTTATTTATAAAATTCCCTTCGTAGCCAACAACACCCCTGATATGTGTCCTTATTTCCTATTCTCTTATTTTTCGTTTCATTTTGATAACAATCCATCCTCTAAAACATAAAGGCATCAGAACGCGTTTGGGGCTTTGCTGGCTGCTAAGGGAAATTTGATAAATAAGGGGGCTGAAATGGTAAATCTATTCGGGTAACGATGCAGTTGCCCAGTACGGATTTATTTGGCTTGGGAAACCGATGCCATAGCTTTCTATTGTGTTTTCAAATATGGTACCCCAAAAACGAAATAATCAGGAATTTTTTTATACTTCAAAAAAAGAACATGAGGGATAAGAGAGATTTGGAGGACATGATGAATGCCGGAACGAGGAACACGGGCTTAAAAAACGAGTTTTCAAGTGGGGGGAGTATAGAGGCGTCCACCAAAATAGCAAGCCCCGTGCTGTATGCGAACGATATTCTTTGTGGTATAATAAACATTAAAGATGCAAAAAAGTACGTCCAATCCAGCTGCAGGCTTATAAACTTTGTGAATGAAATCGAATCGCTCCAAATTCATGAATTAGAAAAATTATGCCGAATGTATATGGTTATGGTAATTCATGTTCTAACTTTGTTGATGCGCTGGTTTGATCGACTATGCGGTAACAACTCATTATTCGGGCGATGGATTAGAAATAGACGTAAAACGATGTTCGCCAAATTATTATCAAAGCATTCCAACAACTTCTATTGAACTCTGTGGTTAGTTTTTTAAAATCATCTTTCTCATAAGGACACACAATGTCACGATTTATTCATGAAAATTTTCTATTGCAAAATCCTGCGGCGATTCGACTTTATCACGAGTACGCCGCTGAAATGCCGATAATTGATTATCATTGTCATTTGCCGCCGCGCGACATTGCGGAAAATCGACAATTTGAGAATCTGACGCAAATCTGGCTTGCGGGCGACCATTACAAATGGCGAGCGATGCGAGCGGCGGGAGTTGATGAAAAATATATTACCGGCGGCGCTTCCGACTGGGAAAAGTTTGCAGTATGGGCAAGTGTCGTGCCGAAAACGCTACGGAATCCGCTTTATCACTGGACGCATTTGGAATTGAACCGTCCTTTCGGAATTAACGACCGGCTTTTGAGTCCCGACACGGCAAAAAGTATTTGGGATGAATGCAACGCGAAACTGCGCACGCCGGAATTTTCCGCACGCGGAATTATGCGGCAGATGGACGTGAAACTCGTCTGCACGACTGACGATCCGGCGGATTCTCTCGAATGGCATCGTAAAATCGCGGCGGATGAATCATTTGACATTCAAGTTTTTCCGACATTCCGACCGGATAAAGCATTACAGATTTGTGTTCCACAGCCGCGATACCCATATACAGAAGAAAGCATTAAATCTTATAATAAATATCTTGACAAACTCGGCAAAGCTGCAGAAGTTGAGATTAAAACATTTGACAATTTGCTTGAAGCATTGGCACAACGGCATAATTACTTTCACGAAAACGGTTCTCGTTTATCGGATCATGGATATACATTTTTTAGTTTCAACGAATACATTGACGAGCCGTGGAGGGGGTCTGTTTTTGCCGAATTTGAAAATCTACGTCAAGGCGGCGACGCAAGTTATGAATTGATTTCTTCAATGGAGAGTGCCGTTCTCTATCATGTTACCCAATGGAATTCAGAGAAAGAATGGACAACGCAACTCCATATTGGCGCGATCCGTAATAATAACTCACGAATGTACGAAAAACTTGGAGCGGATGCCGGATTTGATTCTATCGTGGATGAGGACTTTGCCGTCGCTTTTTCAAAATTTTTAGATAAACTCGATCAAAATAAAAAATTGCCGAAAACAATTGTTTACAATTTGAATCCATCGGCAAACGAGATGTTGGCAACGATGATCGGAAATTTTCAGGACGGGAAAACGCCGGGCAAAATGCAATTTGGAAGTGCGTGGTGGTTTCTCGATCAAAAAGACGGCATGGAAAAACAACTCAATTGTTTATCGAATCTTGGCTTGTTGAGTCAGTTTGTCGGAATGTTGACCGACAGCCGATCGTTCCTTTCCTACACGCGACACGAATATTTCCGCCGCATTTTGTGCAACCTGCTCGGCACAGAAATCGAATCGGGACTTCTCCCTAACGATTTCGAAATGCTCGGCGGTATGGTACGTGATATTTGCTACAACAACGCAAAACAGTATTTCGGATTTGAGACAAAATTATAATTATAGGGAACTTCTAAAAACATTCTCTTTTTGCTGTACCATTTTCGTAAACATCGTATTTTACGAAAATGGTGTCTTTGGAAATGCAGGTTTTTAGAAGTTGCCATAAGTGATATTCTTTTTGAAAAATTTCCAAAGTCGTTCGATCAAGTTGAGATTCGGCGAGTATGGCGGTAAAAAGATAAGTTCGATCTTGCCCAATAGTTGCCGATGAGCTTCCACATCATTACTATGAAAATAACTCGCGTTGTCCATCATCATATAACTAAACTTTTGCAAAATCCCCAAACGTGTTATAATTAACGGCGTCAGGGCTAGGTGAACCCCAGTTAAAAAAATTTATTTCAAAGCAGGAAGGAGTCCAAATGATTGTTATACCGTCCGTGGCTATTAACTGTCACTTTTCAAATCATGTCGATTGGTTATAATATTGACGTTGTGTTTAAGGTATTCCATTTTTACCAAGGAGATTATCATGCTTCGCCGCGATTACACAGAACAAGAAAAACA
>JAIRYX010000404.1 GCA_031267635.1 Planctomycetaceae bacterium | reverse complement strand
TCCCGCATCACGGAGAATTTTTTTGACTTCTTCTGATTTGGCATAGTCAAGCGGCGTTTTACCATCGTTGTTTTTAACATTAACGTCAGCACCGTTTTCAATAAGATATTTCGTAATTTCTAAATAGTTATTTCCTGCTGCAAACTTGAAAGGAGTTATACTATTATTGTCTTTTGCATTGACGTCAGCACCGTTTTTAATAAGATATTTCACAATTTCTAAATAGTTATTTCTTGCTGCAAACATGAGAGGAGTTTTACCACTCGTTGCCGCCATTAGGAAAGGAATATTACCCATATCGGTGTCTTTGGCATTGACATCAGCACCTCTTTCGACAAGGTATTCCACAATATCTAATTGACCGTTTTGTGTCGCCACCATTAGAAGAAATGTATTCTGTTGTCTCTGCAGATGCCGTATTAATTTATCGACATTTTTTGCAAATACTACTTGATATTTCTCCGAAAGAAATTCCGGCTGTCCATCATTCACCATAGGATTTTCTATTAATAAGCCTGCTACAGTTTTTCTCATTGTTGTAAATGGCGCAAATGTTTTTTGAGTTTGATTAATATCAATTAGATACGCATCTAATGCTTCTTTGTTCTGGCTTGAGACAGCATCTGACATTTCCTTCTTCGTTTTTGATATAAAATTCTCGGTCAATTTTTTCATTTCATCGAGAGCGATTTTATCGACATTATTTTTATTTTCAACGTCTTTGAGATACAACTGATAACCTTCAAACAATTGCGTTACCGATTTATTGCCTTTCAGCACAATAAAACAAGAATCATAATCCAATTTTTCTATTTCCCCATCGGACAAACCGCGTTCCAATATCTCGGTTATTTTGTGTTCAAATTCTTTGTGAGTGACAAATTTATCCATGTCCAGTTTTTTAATTGTATTCAAGAAGTAGTTTTTCAGGTTGGCTTGGGCTTTTCGTTTCGCGTTATTGATTCGTACTTTATAGAGTTCAAACTCCGCCGCCCGTTCCTCCGCTTTTTCTTGGTAATCTGTTGCGTTTTTCAGACGCGCCGGCAATTCAACACAAGAATCCAACACCTCGTCTTTGGTTCCATTGACATCAAGATACAACACGGCTTCCGTATTGTTCAACGCGGCGGCAACAAGAATAGGAATCTTGTTCTCCGAATCTTTAGCATTTGGATCAGCTCCTTTTTCGAGCAGGAATTTCAATACGTCCGTTTTCTCTTCCATTGCCGCCAAATGCAACAAGGTCGGTTGATATTCTTTATCGGAAATTTCAATCAGTTTTTGTTTCAGTAAGTCGGGATCGTCATTGATGATTTTATTGATTGCCTTCAAATCCGGCTTTTGGATGGCGTCAATGATTTTTTGTGAAGTTACCGCGTTTGCTGTGATGACAACATCTTGTTTCGAAATTACTTGTTGAGCGTAACCAGTCAAAAACGAAACAGACGCAAACGATACGGTTAAAAGTGTTGTGAAAATTGTTTTTTTCATTTTTAAGTTTTCCTTTTTGTTTTTAAGGTTCTCATGTGTTGGACAAACACAACCGTTTTGCTTGTGGTGAACGGTTACAAGAATGTAATATTGATCTATTGATAAGCGATCCAAAACTTCTACTTTTAATTACTCTCATTTTCCTTCTAACAAGCGGTCGCCGAGAAAGTGATCAACCGGTATTTGATGAATCTTTTCGACGGTGGTTCGTACCGGATATTCCAATCGGCGATACGTGATCGTGTTTGCGTCGTCGTCCCAAATCACGTAACAGGCGCGTGAATCATGGTCACGCGGCTGTCCGACGGAGCCGACGTTAATCATTGCTTTTGCGCTCGGCTCGATTTTATAAACCATGTCGAGGTCTTTCGGCGTAAAGAACTGGCGGTCTTCAGTGAAAACGCCCGGAACGTGCGTGTGTCCTTGAAACGAGCAATGCGGTACAATCGCAAATAACCGATCCATTTTTCGCTCGTCGAATACGTCTTCTTGAAAAACGTACTCATTGAGCGGATTTCGCGGACTGCCGTGTACGAAAAAATAGTCATCCACGCGATGAGAACGAGGCAACGCACCGAGAAAATCCCAACGAATATTTGCTTTGGGATCGTTGAAATTTTCGAGTTGGTCGCGCGTCCAAAAAATTGCCTGTTCCGCACCGATGTTAAAACCTTCGGGATCGAAAAGAGTTGCCTGATCGTGATTTCCGAGTAAGCAAACTTTCGCCCGTTCCATCACTAAATCGATACATTCCAAAGGGTTAGGTCCATAACCAACCGAATCGCCGAGACAAAAAATCTCGTCAACCCCTTGAGTTTCAATATCTTTTAACACTGTCTCAAATGCTTCAAGATTACTATGTATATCACTGATGATTGCACGTCTCAACTTTTCACCGTTTTTCGGTTAGAGCCACAAAACTGTTTTACACAAAGAATTTTACGGCAAACTTGAAATACGAAACAAAAATCGTCATTTCGCAAATTTTCTCAAAAACTTACGGCTTTTTCTTTATTATGCGGTAATTGGCCGTTTCTGTCAAGAATAAAGCCCGCCGATAAGACAGGAAACTTTGAGAAAGGAAAAAAATTACGATAAATTTGATACAAAAGACAAAAATATCCTACTATTTCAGATTGTTTGTTTTCTCCTTTTGGTTCTCGATGTGGTTGTTGATTATTAGAATTGGGATGAAATAAAAGCTGCAATTATTGTATGCTTATTAGCGTCCTTTTCGTCGCCCCGCCGACTCGCGAAAGTGTTTATCTTCCACGAATCGGCGAATTTGCTCAAAGAAAACTTCTGCTTATTTCGTTTTTGAGGGACAATATTTGAACACGCAATAGAAACTATCAGTTACTCAAGCCCAATCAATCCGCACTGGGCAACGGCTTCGTACAAAGCCACGCAATTTCACTTGACATTTTTCATATCAAGGGAAATTGAAGAACTTCGTGCTCGTTACCCGAACGGCTGTACCATTGCCGCCCTTATTTATCAAGTTCCCCTTAATAGCCAACAAAGATCCCCAAAACGCGCCCTTATGCCCTTATTTTTTTAGAATCATAGATTTTTATCAAAACAACAGATGAATGAAAAATAAGGGCTTACGAATATTTGGAAGAGGTTTTTAGAAGTTCTCTCATATTAGATAAACTACCAAACACACGGAAATTTACGGGAAAATAGCCCATAAAACACTGCGTGTTCTGTAGTTTTATTTCATGTCGTGAAATTCTTTCGTTCATTCCATTTCTTCATGAACAATTTCAAGAGCTTTAGTATTCTTGTCAATTGAGAGAACCGTTGTTTGCGATTCGATTCCATCAACGCTGACGGCGACGATTGGATAAACCTGACGTTTTTCTGGAAGCTGAAAACGTATGGAAAATTGACCGTCGGACGAAAGGGAAACAGGTTCGTTTTTGATCGTGAGTTGAACGCCGGGGTGAGTTTTGCCGTAAATCACAACATCAGCACTCACTTCCACTTTCAACGGTTCGACGGAAATTCCGCCGTCGCTGAATCTTGCCAAAAGCGGAATATTCAGTGACGGGCGAAATGGTTCTTCAACATGGCGTCTGATTCCTTGATGATTTTCGCCGATCATGCCGTTCCGTTTAGAAAATCTTTCGGGATAAAGCGTTGCGTCCGATAATTTCACGGCAGAATTTTCAATTTTACTGTACATAAAATCTTCCATCGTTTCGACGATGTTACTCGACGCGAGCGGAAAAAATTTTCCGTTGGTGGAAACGTAACCGATTTCCACCAAAAAAACAGCGGGCGGATTTTGTACGTCGATGTACCAATTATTGATATTTCCGCGCAACTTGATGTCTCGCAAGTGGTTACGTTGCTGTTTACTGATGCCGTCCGAAACGAGCTGATACACTCGAAGAACCGGAATGGCGGTGTGCCAATGAACTCCCATCGCCGCTTTCGCACGTTCAAGCAATCGGACGCTTAATTCCCAAAACGCTTGCAACCAGTAATGATCACGTACTTGAAGGATCAACACGTCTTTGCATTCGTGGTCAAAAATACCGCCTAATCCACGATATTTGATGAAAATTTCAGTCGGATTATCTAAAGCAGGTAACGAATCCGAGCTTGACTCTTGCTTGATTTTCTGCGGAGTTTCAAAGTGCGGTTTTGTTACAGCTAAATTTTGTGCGGAATGTTCCACAAAAGAAGTTTTCGTTTTTTTACCGTTTTTCGAGCCGGAAACAGACGCTACTATCGTTTGGTTTTTTGCACCTGTTGCTTTGTTTAGCGCCGGAGTTGAGCGTTTGACCGTAATTATTGATTTTTCCGGTGTTTTTTCTTGTGCTTTTTTGGTTGTCGTTTTTTTGACAATGGGGCAAATTGTTTTTACAGATTTTTTTGTGTTTGATGTTTTTACAGTCTTTTTCAATGCCTTAATCAGTTCATGCTTGCGCATATCATGCCATCCGCAAATACCGGAATTTCTGGCAAGCAAAGAAAGTTCTCTTACAGTTTTATTTTCAAGTTCGGTGAGCATCATGACTGTCATAATTCTCCTAAAGTCACAAATATATTAAAGTTATGGCAAAAAAATAAAAAAAGCTATACTTTATTTCAATGTAAAAAAAGTATTCTACAATGTCAAGAAAAATTTTGAAATCTGCTGAATTAACACTAAAACGCTAATAATTTAAAATCAAGAGTTTATATCTGATGAAATAAAATAACACACCAAAGTGACAGGAAAACGCAAGTAAAATAGCTGCAAATTTTACCATTTTCAAAATTTTTAAGGCGGGGAGAACAAATTGGAGGAAAAATGACATTTATCATATTTCAATAATAATCAAATACGAAGATTTTTCAACGGATGTTTTCAACTTTTTTACGACTTTGCAAAGAAAATTGTAAAGCTTTTAGTTTTTTTGTAAAGTTATCAAAATTATGATATTTTACTATTTTATCAAAAAATGATTTATGTTACTTTTATGTAACTCTTCAGTTGCAATTTTATTTAAGATATTCTTAATTACTCATTTTTTCAAACGAAGCTTATTTGGTTTTCATTAACTCATGTTACGCATGAGCGATTAACATTCAAGAAACGTAACTATTCAGTCGCTCACACCAAATAACTCCGCACGGCGACTGGATAACGACAGCCAATTTTACCGAAAAATATTATTATTGCCGCCCTTGTAGAAACTTCTAAAAACCTCATTTTCAACACATGCGACCGTTGAAAAATAAGGGCTTACGAATATTCGGGAGAGGTTTTTAGAAGTTCCCTTGTTTATTAAGGGAGTTTCTAAAAACCGTATTAATTTACGAGCAATTCGTTTAGCATTTTGCATTCAGCATTGATTTTATGCTGAATTATTTGAAAATTTTCTTGAGGATTTTCAAAATATTTTTTTGTCACGAATACTCCAATTAAAATATTTAAGAAATGAATTTATAAATTGTTATGACACAATGGTTTATATCTAATAACAATACTCATGGAATTTTATGTATTCACTGCCAATAGAGTCGCATCATCGAACATCGATTAGTGTTTTTTTTATAAACTTTTCGGTTAAAGTTTGTAGGGGGACTTGCCAAAATTAGTGGAGACGGTATCTTATTAAATCCTAATTGATATAAAAACTACCGCTCGTAAAAATTATGTCATTTTTCTTGCTTAACAGGTAAGAAAAGGAGTTTATTTTATGAAAATCAGATCAAGTGTCCGAAGAATTTGCGAAAACTGTAAAATCGTCAAACGGCGTGGAAAAGTTTTTGTCATTTGTATCAACCCTCGTCATAAGCAGCGCCAGGGATAGAATTTAGAAAGACGCATAGGAGAGAATATCAGATGCCTCGTTTGCTTGGTGTGGACATCCCGAACAATCGTTCCGCCGTTGTTTCATTGACTTATTTGTACGGAGTCGGTACTCATACTGCGCGAGAACTTTGCCGAAAAGCCAATATTAATCCGGTTGTGAAGGCAAAAGACCTTCGTGAGGATGAAGTCGCGCGGCTCGCTGCATTATTGGATAATGAATACACGGTTGAAGGTCAGCTTCGCCGTCAGGTCAATCAAAATATTGCCCGGCTTCGGGAAATAGCGTGTTATCGCGGAATGCGTCACCGAAAAGGTCTTCCTGTTCGGGGACAACGTACTCGCACTAATGCACGTACCCGAAAAGGTCCAAAAAAGACAGTTGCCGGAAAGAAAGGCGTCAAGGATTTGCGGTAAACGTTGTTACACAAATTGTTTTCCGTCAAGATATTGCATTTTTATTGTAGGTAAAGGTTTCACGTGGCGAAAGCAGCAAAAAAACGTAAGACAAAACGTAATGTCACTTCCGGTGTTGCTCATATTAAAGCGACATTCAATAATACTATCGTAACAATTACGGACGCCAAAGGAGATGTTCTCTGTTGGGCGACGTCCGGTACAAGCGGCTTTAAAGGAAGTCGTAAAAGTACGCCGTTTGCTGGCTTGATGGCGGCACAGCAAGTTGCCGAAAAAGCATTGAAATTCGGCATGAAAGATGTGGAGGTTCGCGTGAAAGGACCGGGAAGTGGTCGGGAAAACGCGATTACAGGTTTGCAACAAGCCGGTTTGGTTGTCAAGTCAATTGAAGATGTGACTCCGTTGCCGCATAACGGTTGCCGCCCCGCAAAACGAAGAAGAGTGTAATTTTAACGTCCAGTTGCAAGAATACAATTTAGATTATTTATCTCGGAGAAAGTCAGGTAATGGCTCGTATTTTAGGTGCAGTTTGCAGAAAATGCCGCAGAGAAGGGATGAAACTCTTCCTTAAAGGAATACGTTGTAATACGGATCGTTGTGCGTTCTCGCGCCGTCAAACCCCGCCCGGTATGCACGGTGCACAGTCTAAACGTAGTAAAATGACCGATTACGGTATTCACCTTAGAGAAAAACAAAAGGTGAAAAATTTTTACGGCGTGCTGGAAAAACAATTCCGTAAGTATTTCGATATGGCGGAACGCGCTTCGGGAAACACGGGAACAAATCTGATGAGCATTCTCGAAACCCGTCTTGATAATGTTGTCTATCGGCTTGGTTTTGGAGCGTCTCGTGCACAATCGCGTCAGTTGATTTCGCATGGTCATATTCTTATCAATAATGTGCGCGTTAACATTGCCAGCTATCTTGTTCGTCCTGGAGACGTGGTTTCCTTGAAAAACCGCAAGAAAATTATTGATTTGGTCAAAGTGACAATTCAGGACGCCGTTCAGCAAGTTCCTGAATTTTTGGTTCGCACCGAAGACGATATACCACAAGGCGTTGTCCTTCGTAAGCCGGTACAGGAAGATGTTTCCATTATTGTTCAACCACAGCTTATCGTCGAGCTTTGCTCAAAGTAGTGTTTTGGCTCTTGATTTCTTTTCAAAAACATAGTGATTGAATTGATTGGAGGTAAGTGATGCGTATTCGTTGGCGTGGTTTGGAACTGCCTAGCAAGGTGGTGTGTGATAAAGGAACAGTCTCTCCGTATTACGGGAAATTTGTCGCTGAACCGTTTGAACGTGGGTTTGGAATTTCTGTCGGAAATAGTTTGCGGCGGGTTCTTCTTTCGAGTCTCGAAGGAAGCGCGGTAACGCGGATGAAACTTAAAGGCGCACTGCATGAATTTACATCGTTGCCTGGTGTAAAAGAGGATGTTACGGAAATTGTTCTGAACGTCAAATCTCTTGTGGTTCGTTCATTGGAAGACAAGCCGCGATTAATTCGCATTGAACGAAATCGCGCAGGTGTGATTACCGCAAAAGATATTATTGCGGATTCACAAGTTGAAATCATTGACAGAGAGCATTATATCGCCACGTTGACTGCTGATATTCCTTTTGAATTGGAAATGGTTGTCGAAAACGGGCGCGGTTATCTTCCAGCTTCCGAACAAATGAATCACGCGAGAGATCGTGGCGACAGTTCTGGTTTTATTCCGTTGGACGCAGCTTTTAGTCCGGTTGTTCGGGTGCAATATGACGTGGAAGAAACTCGTGTTGGTCAAAAAACGAACTATGATAAATTAACGTTGCAAATTTGGACGGATGGTTCGATAATTCCAGAATTGGCATTAGTGGAAGCGTCGAAAATTCTACGAAAACACCTCAATCCATTCATTCAATATGAACGTTTGGACGCGATGGTTTACTCTAAATCCAAACCGTCCACCGCGACTGGAATTGATCCGGCATTAGAAGCGAAATTGGCGATGCCGTTGTCCGAATTGCAGTTGTCCGTGCGGGCGATGAATTGTTTGGAATCGGAAAACATCAATTTGATCCGCGATTTGGTTTCGCGGTCGGAAGACACATTGTTGGAAGTGCGTAATTTTGGGGAAACGTCGTTAAGTGAAGTCAAAGACAAATTGACTTCGATGGGGCTTCGACTTGGAATGCGATTGCCGTCGCAACTTGCCCCGTCACCGCAGCAACAGCGTCCTCAACAACAACCGAATCAAATTCCATTTTATACGTAAAAATGATGTCGAAACGTTGTGGAAACATTTCGACGAACAAAATGAGTTATTCAGGCAAAAAATAATTAGATAAATTGAATATATAAAATATCATGCGTCATCGAAAATCAGGTCGTAAATTTGGTCGCAACCCAAATCATCAACGGGCTTTATTAAGAAGTTTAGCGTCTGCGATTTTTCTCACGGAAAAGCCGGATTCTTTGTACGGTGAAAAAGATCCGCGCCCTAAAAAACCGGGACGGATTGTTACGACATTGGAAAAAGCGAAAGAAGTTCGTCCGTTGGTGGAAAAATGTATTACGATTGCCAAAAAAGCACAAAAACATTTGGAAGCCGCTGGTTCGTTTGCGACCACCGCCGCTCGAAATTCAGAAGAGTGGAGACAATGGCGCAATAGCGAAAGCTGGCAACAATGGAATGCTGCAATTGCTCCAGCGATTGCGTTAAGAAGACGGGCAATTCAACTTATTGGCGATAAAAAAGCCGTCTCTATTCTTTTTGATATTGTTGCTCCGAGATTTCTTGAGCGAAATGGTGGTTATACGCGAATTTTGAAACTTGCGATCCCACGACTTGGCGATTCAGGTAAAAAAGCGATTTTGGAGTTTGTTGGTCAAAATGATCGACAAAAGCAACAAGCTGTCGCAATTCCGATTGTTAAAGATTGAGCATCAATCAGGGCAAGAATTAAATCATTGATATTTAAGAGTTTATGTTAACCACATAAACTCTTTTTTTATTTTTTTGCTTCTTCTATTTCAGAAATGGAAGAGAGTGATTATACTAGAAAAAAGGAGATTTTGTCATCCGACGAAACGTCGGGAGCGTAATAATTCCTGAAACATGTTTGTTTGTAAGGCATATTTGGGTATTTGAACGGAAGATACTTTGATTAAAAAAACGGTTTCTGGTAATAAAAATGTCTAAAGATCCTAAACTGAAACGAGTTCACCGAGTTGTGAAAGTTGCGGCCGGTTTTGATTTTACAGCGGCAATGCGAACGGTATGTGAAGATATTTGTATGCGTGTTCCTGAATTGTCACATGTTAATATGGAACGAGTGGCAATCAGTTTTAGTCAGACTCGCCATTCACAAAATTATGGAGTTTTTGCGTCTTTGACACCCCTTCGATTCCTTGATGGTCGAGCGTCGATGCAGCATAAAGGAAAGTGCTGGGCGATTCAACGTTACCGTTCGCTGGGTGGTTTTGAATATTATTATATCCTCTATTTTTACTTGCCGCGATTTCTTAATATGAAATTGACGGACAAACTGGAAACGATTATTCATGAGTTATACCACATCAACCCGACTTTCAACGGCGACATAAGACGTTTTGAAGGACGATGTTATGCACACGGCAATTCGCAAAAAGAGTACGATGCGGTGGTACGACAATTGATGAAAAAATGGTTTGATCAAAACCCATCGCCGAAGATTTGGGAATTTTTGCGCTTTAATCACAACGAACTAACAGAAAATTTCGGAACAGTTTACGGAACAAAAATCCCTCCGCCAAAAATTTTGCCGGTCGTCGAAAAATCCACTAAAAAGACAAAAATCAATCAGGAAGAATCAATTGTGTGGTAATGATTTACTTTTATTATGAACTCATGTTACGCATGAGCGATTAACATTCGGGAAACGTAACGATTCAGTCGCTCAACCCCAATCAATCCGTACAGGACAACGGAATAGTTACCGTCAATTTTGCCGGAATACCGGAATAGATGATTATTGCCGCCCTTATTTATCAACTGTTCCCTTAGTAGCCCGAATCACGCCAACATGCGTCCCTTATTCCCTATATTCTTTAGATCATGGATTGTTATCAAAACAGATGAATGAAACATAAGGGAATAAGGGCGCGATTGGGAAACTATGCGGGCTACTAAGGGAAACTTGATAAATAAGGGCTGCAATAGTAAAATCTTTCGGATAACTATTCAGACGCCCAGTGCGGATTTATACTCATTGCCCTTGAGTTTTCGGTTTTACGAATGGAGTTCAAATTGAATGTTACGATAGAACGACGTCAGTGAAAACCGAAATTGCAAGTGCAAGAAAGTCTATTGGGTTGGAGCGGCTGAATAGTTACGATAGCTCATG
>JAIRYX010000351.1 GCA_031267635.1 Planctomycetaceae bacterium | reverse complement strand
TTTACGGTCTCTTCCGCAGAGTTGGTGTTTTACTTGTTTTGGGGATTTTAAACGCGAAAGACGCAAAAATGACGCGAAACATCGCGAAATTTTGGTTTTCGCGCTCTTTCGCGTCTTTTAGCGAATGATTCGTGTGTTTCGCGTTCAAAAAATTACTTCGTGTACGGTTACTTTCCTTCTTCCGCAGACTTTCAGTGGATACTTTAAACGTCTTTTTCGTTTCCGCAGGGTTCCAGTGGATACTTTAAACGTCTTTTTCGTTTCCGCAGGGTTCCAGCGGATACTTTAAACGTCTTTTTCGTTTCCGCAGGGTTCCAGCGGATACTTTAAACGTCTTTTTCATTTCCGCAGGGTTCCAGTGGATACTTTAAACGTCTTTTTCGTTTCCGCAGGGTTCCAGCGGATACTTTAAACGTCTTTTTCTCTTCCGCAGGGTTCCAGCGGATACTTTAAACGTCTTTTTCATTTCCGCAGGGTTCCAGCGGATACTTGATCGGGGGATTTTCTGGTTGAGCAAGGGACACAAGGGACTTTGGAGACAAAAGGGACAATCGGTAATTGTCAAAGAACGTCCGCCATTGTCCAAAAAGTCCTTTTTGTCCCTCATGTCCCTTTTAGAAACCGACTTTCCGTCTTTCGCCGACTTTCGACTGACGTACAACGGGAGTTTTTTCTGGTTGAGCAAGGGACACAAGGGACTTTGGAGACAAAAGGGACAATCGGTAATTGTCAAAGAACGTTCGCCATTGTCCTAAAAGTCCTTTTTGTCCCTCATGTCCCTTTTAGAAACCGACTTTCCGTCTTCCGCAGACTTTCGACTGACGTACAACGGGAGTTTTTTCTGGTTGAGCAAGGGACACAAGGGACTTTGGAGATAAAAGGGACAATCGGTAATTGTCAAAGAACGTCCGCCATTGTCCAAAAAGTCCTTTTTGTCCCTCATGTCCCTTTTAGAAACCGATTTTCTCTCTTCCGCAGACTTTCGACTGACGTACAACGGGAGTTTTTTCTGGTTGAGCAAGGGACACAAGGGACTTTGGAGACAAAAAGGATAATCGGTAATTGTCAAAGAACGTCCGCCATTGTCCTAAAAGTCCTTTTTGTCCCTCATGTCCCTTTTAGAAACCGGTTTTTTCCCTTCCGCAGACTGTAACTATTCAGTCGCCCCAACCAGATAAATCCGTATCGGGCAACTTTGGTAATTACAGTCAATGGTAAAGCCGTGCGGGTAATTGCAATAGGGAACTTCCAAAAAACTCTCCCAAATGTGAAATAAGCAGCAATTGGTCATATGACCAATAAGGTAATGAGGTTTGCGCGAGAGGATGTTTATTGGTACTTACGGTATGTATTTCCATTCGAGCACGCCGCCGCTCATTTCATTCTGTAACTGAATCTCCAGCCGCAAACCGCGTGTTTCCACCGTATCGAATTTGACCGTATTATATTTGTCTTTTTCGATACCGAATGTTTCGGTTGTGTGAACCGGTTTCCACTGGTCGCCGTCCCGATACGAAAGCGTCCACGATTTCGGGACACGACAACCGCCTCTACCCGTGTCGTCGAACCAATACACGGAATTTTGTGAAATCTTTTTCGTTGCACCAAAATCAACTTCAATCCATTCCGCCGTCCCTTTATGATTCCAGAATGTCATACGCGGAATCGAATGATCAATAGAATTTTTCGGCTCGATCCCGTCAATCACCGCGTCAGCCGAATCGTTTGGATAACAAAATGACACGGATATTTCCGGTTCAACAACGTCATCACGCAACAAACTGTTTTTCGGCGCTTTACGGTGTGGACTGTTGTAGTACGGCATTTTATCATCCGGCAACGGTTGATACAAAATCGGTTTGCCTTTCGGTGTTTTCCAGAACGAGTCATTCGGATCAAGATTTTTTGGCAAACCGTCCTGACGAATCCAAACCATCATCTTTCCCGGCTTGTTACGTGAATCCCATGCAAAGTAAGGAATTGCGATCAAATCTTTACCGGTATTTGTTTTAATCTGAATCGACTCTATCATTGTTTTCAATTCCGACGAACGATCACCGCCAATACTTCCATGAATATCATCATGCCACTGCATATCTTTCTTTAACATCACTCGATCATTCAAATCGGGATTGTCCGCTTCCTCGAAACAATAAACAATGGGACCTCTCTGTAAAGCGATACGTCCCCGATCTGCTTCGACGTTCGGATTGGCAACCATTCGGCGGTAAGTAAATGGAATTTTGTACTCAAACTCAAATTCCGGTTCTGTTCGGATAGATGTTACGGCGTAACCTTTTTCGATACGGTAAGGCATATCAACGCCTTTGTCGGAACCATCGAAATACTTTAATTCAATATCGGGGGTTTCATCAGGATAATGACACCATTCAGGAACACGTAATTTAATCTTAATCAAATTTTTATCATCAGGATTATGACGTTTTACATTGATGGAAAATTTAATTGTTCCGGTCCAGGGATACCCAAGCCAACCTCCGGTATTGGTCGCAATAGAAATATCCGCATTGGGTAATTTAATTGTTGCAGATCCCTGTATAAATTGGTTGACAACAATTCCATCGTTATCCGTCGCGTATTGATAACCCGGTAGCGACGGCAGAAAACGTACAACATTGGTGGGACAGCAGGCGCAATCAAAGAACGGTTGCCGATGATGATCACCGATACTTTCGAGCGGATTAACGTAAAAGAAACTTTTGCCGTCCCTACCAATGCCGGATAACACGCCGTTGTACATAGCCCGTTCCATAACGTCGGCATACTTCGCGTCGCCGTGTAACAGATTCATGCGGTGCGCCCAAAATACCAAACCGATTGCGGCGCACGTTTCGCAATACGCTGTTTTATTGGGCAACTCATAAGCGTTACCGAATGCTTCGCCTTCATGCCTTGCTCCGATACCGCCGGTAATGTACATTTTTTTGTCCACAACATCATTCCAGAGACGATCCATCGCATCAATCAATCCTTGATCGCCGGAATAGGCGGCGTTGTCGGCAACTCCGGCGTAAAGATAAACCGCACGTACCGCATGACCGACAATCTCCGACTGTTCCCGAATCGGCAAATGATCCTGTTGATAAGCGCCGGATATTTTATCGTTGCGCTTCGATTGATCGCCGCGAACATCAATAAAATGTTTCGATAACGTTAAATATTTTTCTTTACCGGTCAGTTGATAGAGTTTTATTAAAGCCAGTTCAATCTCTTCGTGACCCGGCGCTTCAAATTTCGACGATTTCTGATTACAAAAAACATCGCTAATGTGATCGGCGAATTTTTCCGCAACCTGTAACAGTGTCTCTTTACCGGTTGCTTGTTTGTAGGCGACAGCGGCTTCGATGAGATGACCGGCGCAATACAATTCATGTTTACCGATTTGCGTCCACTTTTTATCTTGTTCACGCAACGAAAAATAGGAATTGAGATAACCGTTTGGTTGTTGGGCGGCGGCAATCCACGCAATCATTTCGTCCGCCCGTTTTTCCAGAGCCGGATCGGGATGGTCGGCGAGAGAATACGCGGTTCCTTCGAGAAGTTTGTAAACATCGGAATCGTTGAAATAGATTCCTTCAAAATCGCCGTCCATGAGTTTGGCGGCTTTGGCGAAATTCGTGAAACGTCCGGTCTCTTCGCACCATTTATAATTGTGCGGAATGGAAATTTCCCGATTCGTTTTCAATCGCGGCGACCAAAATTGGTCGTCGAATTTAACCGCCGTAAACGGTACGGCGTGAAATTTCAGATGCTTCGGTTCTTCACTGAAACAAAATGTAACAGATAAAATACTCAGCAACGCTGTCATTAAAAAAGTTTTCATTGTAATTCCAATTGTTAATTGTATTAAGTTAAAAGTAAATCGCCAACGTCTCATCACTAGGTAAGACGCTTTGTGCATTATACCGGTTTTGTTACTCCCTCATGACATCTTTTACCATTGGGAACTTCTAAAAACATCATTTTCAACAAATGTGACCGTTGAAAAATAAGGGTTTACGAATATTTTGGGGATGTTTTTAGAAGTTTCCCATTGTATTAAATCCCGAAATTTAATACAACATACTCCAGTAAAAATCTGAACAAATGGCGAAAGAAACAATAGAGCTTTGGGAACTCGCTTTTTGATTTTTGGCGATTTTTCGTTTAATTTTGATAACAACCCATCCTCTAAAAAATAAGAACATAAGGGCGCGTTTGGGGGGCTATGTCGGCTACTAAGGGAAACTGGATAAATAAGGGCTGCAATAGTAAAATCTTTCGGATAATTATTCAGACGCCCAGTGCGGATTTATTGGGTTGGAACGGCTGAATAGTTTAGAGCAGCTGCATAGTTACGATAGCTCATGCGTAACATGAGTTGATAAATAAGGGCTGAAATGCTAAAGCCGACTGTTTTAAAAATCGAATTTCCAAGTACGAGGAAGATATATCCCAAAACTACCACAGAGTGCATGAAAGCATCAAGCCGTTTTTAGGAAAAATTTATCGTCAACCAACTCATTTGGGTGCTCAATGATTTCCAAAACCCAAAACATAAATCAGAATATTTTATCTATTCAAAATAACTGGAATATGTTTTTTACAAAAACGAGCGTATTAGTCAAAAAAAGATAAAGTCGCTACCCTTTTTTGAAAAAACAATCTATTCTTAATTATCATACATTGCTTTGTGACGCTTAAATTATTTGAAACAATTTTGTCGGAATTTCGTCCCCAGAGATAGTGGCGTTTTTCGGCGGTTTTGAGAGTGTTTGTGAAATTGACGCAAAATTCGCTGATTCTGTTGGATAGCAGCCAACGGAAAATGCTTTAGCAAGTTCAAAACAGCTCCCAAACGTACTAGTCAGGGAAATTATGAGAATTACTCTCGTGACAAACAATCAGGCGAAGGATTGCCTCGTTGAACCAATCCTAGGACGAACGCGATTACGCTACGGCTTTTTTACGCTGCTTGCCGCAACAATAGTTTTGCAAATCATCTGGAGACAAACGAACATTGTTGCGCAAGATTTGCCGCAAAATCAACGAGTTTCGCGTTTTGACGATCATCTGGTACGTTTTTTAGGAATCGTTTCTAACAAAAATACGGCAGTTCCAAACAAGCAAGAGGACGCCTATATTCTCGCGCTACCGTGTCGTGCTAATACGTCGGAACATCCGCGGTATTACCAATTTTCAATTACCGTTCCTAATTCGTTGGAACGTTCCGTACTTGAAGACGCAAGCGATGGAAAATGGCAAAATTGGGATATTGTTTCATCTGCACTGGTTGCCGAGGGTTTGACTGACTCGCAAAAAGTCAATTATTATTCTTCCAAAGTTCGTGCGGCGGCGGAATCGTTACGTCCAAAATTAAAAACCGTTCCGCGCGAACAGTGGGCGAAAATCGTTTTTGAAGGACTACATAAACTATTATTGATCGGCAAATACGATATGGCGTGTACCGATTTGGTGCAATCGCTGGAGTCAGGAGATTTCAATTGCGTCAGCGCGACTGTCCTGTTTCACGCAATGGCTCGGCAAGCGGGACTTGACGTGTGCGGCGTTGAAATGCAAGGACACGCATTAAGCCGCATTCGTGTCGGACAACAAACGATTGATCTCGAAACGACATGCGTCGAATGGTTTAATTTATCACCGCAAGCGCGTCTTCGCTCGCAACAAGCGGTGATAACGCCGACAAATAATAAGTCGCAACAGACGTCGCAAACGACGTTACAACAATCGTTCTTGCCAACGTCTTTTGCGTCGTCCGATGCGGAACGCGCACCAACATTTTCCGCGAACCGCGTTAATGTTGCAAATGTCGTGCCGCAAAAGCCACGCGAGGTTTCCGACGTGCAATTGATTGCGACAATTTATTATAACAAAGGCGTTGACGAATTAACTGCTGAAAAATTTAATTCGGCGATTATTGCGAATTTGAAAGCGTTACAACTTGATCCGCAAAACGAAAACGCTTGGAAAAATTTATTAGCGACGCTCAACAACTGGGCAATCGCATGTGCGGTACAAGGACGTTATATTGACGCGGCTCAACTGCTTGACGAAGGACGGCTGATTGATCCGAATTACGAATTATTCCGCTCGAATCAGGTTCATACCTATTATCATTGGATTAAAACGACCGCCGAACAACGCGATTACGCGACCGTTGCGAAGCTGTTTCGATTGGCGGAAGACCGTTTGCCGAATCAACCGAATCTGCGTTATTTGAATTATGTGATTTTGCGGAAAACAGCAAATGAATTTTTTGCCGCGCGGAATCTCCAGAAAGCGTTTGAACAATACGACGCGGCGGCGAAAATCGTCCCGCCGGGAGTGAATGTTGCTGAAGCGGAAATTCTTGACGTGACGTATCATGTGGAAGATTTATTCGCTCAAAGTCAATTTGACGATGCAGTTCGATTGATTGATAGAGAACTATCACGCCATCCGGTTTCGCCTGATTCATCGAACGGCTCGCCAAACCTGCCGATAGAACAAGCGACGTTTGTTCAACCCTTGACAGAATCCACGACATTATATACAACATCGCGTCCGATACAAAATCCCGCAACGCAAAATCCAACGCCGCAAAACGATCCCTATGTACCGTTTACTACGCCGATTGTTTTGCAAGCGGAAAATGAAGCGTCGGATAATTCGCAAATCGTTGTACAACCTTCGCCGCACAAACAACAATCCAGCTTAGCGGATTTATTAGAGCGTCTTGTTTCGCTACGCCGTCAGGCAATGAAAAATCCGGGACGGTAAACGAAGTACCGCGGTTAATTTGGTGAAACATGAAATCTGCCGTTCTATCGGAAACAGACGTCTGCTGTTACTGCTGTCATTCCATTTTTCGCAACTTTTTCGGCGAATGTTTCTGCGGAGAGGGCGAAAAGCGGGCTGACTTCGACTTTCGCGGCGGGGGCAACTGTCGCTCCCGATTTTATTAGCCATTCGGCGTAATAATCCGATACTTGTTTCCGCACGGTTTCGGGCGAATCGCTTGGCGAACCGCTCGCGTTTTTCAGCGGTGCAAAGTGACGTTTTGAATCCACCTCGACAACCGCCGCGTTGTTTGCCGACGGTAGCAAATCAAAAATAAAACGCTCGAATTTAATTGCGTTCGGCTCCGACGGTTTGATCAAATCGCCTTGCGGAGTCACAAACGGCGTCTTCTTTTTTGCAACATGAAACGGTAACGCCGCCGCGTTGTCCGCCTGACGTTCCAGAAAATCAAGATTCATCACATGCACCGCGATACTTCCCGCCCAAATCTCAAGCGAACCGTCCGGCTTACGGCGTTCCGCGACGGCGTCCGGCAAATCGCTATATTCAATCACATGCAGCCGCCCATCAACGCTGACAATGTTGCCAACGCGGTCATGCGGACTTTGTTTACGAATCACCTGCGAGGTCAGCTCCGATTCCGCGAGAATATGGTATCCGAGAAACTCTTCATTGGCAATATCCACAAGAGGATTATCGACTTGAAAATAAAAGAGCCGACGAATTCCGCGCGCCGACAGTTCTTTCAGTACGCCGTTGTTTTTCAGAGCGGCAAGCATTCCACCATGACCATCGGGACTCAGCGCGATCTGATCGGGTGCGGCAAGCAGCGTCTTGCCGTCGGCGAGCGAAACGGCGGGCATTGTTCCTTGGCAAAAAGTAATCACATCCGCTTCCGCCAGTCCAAACCGCCGATTTTCCGCAACATAATCGACCGTTTCCTCATGCGTCGCAGGACTGGTCATCACGCAAAACGGAATCGGATTGCCATACTGCCGACTTCGCGCGAGAACCTTTTCAAAATGGATCTGAAACAGCGTCGCGCCGGAAACGGGAGCAATCGGAAACATTCCTTTCGGATGTTCAAATCCCAACCGTGTCCCCTGTCCGCCCGCAACGACAAGCACGGCAACCTGCCCTTCGGAAAGCGCCTTCCGACCAGCTTGAATTGCGTCTTGACGCGAAATTGCATTACCAACTGTATTGCCAATCGTATTGCCGTCATGTTCCAGGCGAAACGCGGGTGGCTCTTGCGCCTTTGCCGCGAGCGGTGCGACGTCGAACAAACAGCCGCGTTCCTGATAAAGCCGAGAAAGCTGCACAAAATCAATCGCGTGAATCTGCTCCGCGAGACGCATACGCCGCGGCGAATCAAGCGAGTCCCAATGAGCCAGAAGATGCTCCTGATGTAACGCCGTTAGTTTTTCTAAAAGAGATTGATAAATATTGTCTGTCATGGAAACTTATTTGGACTGATTTATACTTTATTGGATTGATTGTAATTGTTGTCTTACCGACATTGGTATTGAGGATTTTACGACAACCGACATTCTCTCGTCGGCGTTTCGGCGTCATTATACCGCCAATTGAGAATATGGAACAGGCGGGAGGCAACGCCGACACGAAGGACTTTGGGGCAACGCTTTCAAGGTAAGTTTGTTTCCTTTTCGTTTATTATTTGAAAACTGCCTGCTTATTGCACTTTTTGGGGAGGGATTGATACAATACTGTAACGATTCAGTTGCCCAACCCAAATAAATCCGCACGACATCTGAGTAACTACTACAAAGTCACGCCATTTCATTTGACATTGTTCAACGTAAAATACCTATAAATTTGGCATTTTTATATCAAGGGCAATTTGAGGAAATTCGTACTACAGCCAATTTTGTCGGAAAATATTACTACTGCCGCCCTTATTTATCAAGTTTCCCTTAGTAGCCAACAAAGCCCTCAAAACGCGCCCTTATGCCCTTATTTTTTTACCGCAAAGGCGAAAAAGTCGCACAAAGGATTGATAACGAACGTAACTATTCACTTACCCCGTGCGGATTGATACTCATCACACTTTAAAATTTGTCTCTCACAAAGCAACCAAGAACATCAAGTGATTCTAAAAAATAAATTCTTTGTTGCTCCGCGCCGTTGTGAGAAAACATAAATTTAATGTAGTTTTAGCATATTTGGCTTGGGCGATTGAATAGTTACTAACGAACAACCTTTGTGCGTCTTCGTCGCCTTGGTGGTAAAAAATAAATGATAAAGCCGTTCGGACAACTGAATCGTTACGTTGAAAATATGAAACCTTCGTTTCAACATACATCAACTGACTTACAATCGACTGAATAGTTACTCTTATTATATTTTGAGAACGTTTGAATCCGTTCAAATTTTCCGCTCTCTAAATTTCATCGGGAAATCTTTCTGAATCGCTATGAAACTTTTTTCAGAAACCTATTAACCGTCATTTCCTACTAAACTCGTAAATAGGGAACGCCGAAAATATGACCGTCTTGAACAGTCAATCAGTTTCATCATGTTTTTATCAGGAGTTTTTTATGAAACCGAACCGAATAGCCGCTCTATGGAAAAGACGTTATTACTTTCGCGATTCTTGTCTTCTTCTACTTACCGCTGTGATGTTGGTGTTAAACAACCGTGTTGCGCTGGCTGAAGATATCAGCAATTATGCTAAATTAAAAGATGCTATTACTGCCGCAAGCAATAACGCCGTTATTTCCATCGGCAATATTGATTTTGGCAATACTGCCGGTGCAATTATCATCGACAAAAGCGGGTTGACTCTTCAAGGAAATACGTCAAGTAACTTTGCAACACAAATTGCGGAATTATCCGCGTCAATCTTCGCGCAAGGGACGTCGATCACGTTAAATGAAGACAACATTACAAAATGGTCTTTGGATACGAGTAACGTTTCTTCTATCTCTTCTTCTATTCAAAGTACAAGAACGATTACAACCAGCACAGGATACCAAAGCGACAGCGAACGTCTTGATAACAAATGGTTGACAACTCCGGGGGATACTAGCAACGCAAGTGCCGCTAACGGTCTCAGTTTGAAGAATATAAAATTTAGCGATGTGGATGTGGAATATGATAATACATTTATTGCGAACGGTTTAATCGGAAACAGCCGTAAAGCGACAGCAGATACTTCAATGGGAGATATTACCGGCAACGCATTTACCGACATTACAGTGTTACTTAATGGACATATCGACACGCAATATCTTGCCGGCGGCGGGATTATCGGCGTTCGTGCGACTGGGGAAGAGTTGCCAGAAACTCAAACCGCGTCGGCAACCATGGGGAAAGTTTCCGGTAATTATTTTGACAACATCGAAATTATAACAACACAAGATAATAATACTAATTTTATGGATGGTTCAAATACGGAAACGCAAAGTAAAAAGAGTGCGTATTTGGAAGGCGGCGGATTGATCGGCGTGAACGCGGTTTCTTCGCCCGGTGATGTTGCCGGTTATTCTCGGATTGAACAATTGAACAATAACTTGTTTACCAATGTGAAGATTCTTTCCAACGACATTATATTAGGCGGCGGATTGGTCGGCGCGAACAATAACAGTAAACTTTCGGATTTGGGAACCTACGCCCGAATTGATGACGCGAGCGGAAATATTTTTGGCGACGTCAACGTCAAAGCCGGTTATTCCCTTCGCGGCGGCGGCGTGATTGGATTGAACGGACTTGGCAGCGCGGAAGTGGATTTAAAAAATCTGACGAATAATATCTTTGCGAATACTTCCGTGCAAACCGGCACATACATTCGCGGCGGCGGAATTATTGGACTTCAAACAAATGATGGCGGAACAGGAAAAGGCAGCGCCGCTGATAATGTTGCTGATAATTATGTTGTTGATGATGGTGATGATACTACTTGGAGTTTGGATGCAAGCCAAGCGAGGATTGGCAATGCGTCGGGAAACGTGTTTTTGAATGAAGAGATTACGGTCGGCTCTTATCTTCAAGGCGGCGGCGTGATTGGTTTGCGTTCCAACGCGGGAACCGCCAACTTGGATACGCTGAAAAATAACATCTTCAAAGATATTCATGTGACAGTCAACGGGAAATCAGTACCCGAAGATGTAGGTGTAGAATTAAACGGCGGCGGAATTGTCGGACTTTCTGCGGAGGAATATGCTGTTTTAGGCGGTAGTAGCAACAACGTTCAAAAGAATTATTTTGATGATATTTCTGTAACCGTGACCGGTACGATAAACGGCGGCGGAATCATTGGAGTCAACGCGAGAGACCAAACATTAGTCCCAATTACCGCAATGGACGGCGTTGATCAAAATCTATTCCAAAACTCGTCTGTTACAGCAACAAATATCAACGGCGGCGGAATCATTGGAGTCAACGCGGGGTTAGGCATCAACAGCTTCGGGACAATATCGGGGAATACGTTCTCTGGTTTAACTGTTTCCACTGCGAAAACGAAAGAAACGGATCCCGACTCCGGCTATATTAGCGGCGGCGGAATTATCGGTCTTAAAGCCGAGGGCGTTGCGTATCTTGGTAAAATTATTAACAACCAATTTCTAAATAATACCGTGAAAGCGGGGACTTATATTGACGGCGGCGGAATCATCGGCGTTACAGGTGACGACGGTACTAATCCACTTGCGGGAATCGGTCTGATTGATCAATCTGTTTTTTCAGGAAATAAAGTTTCCGCTAAAGACGTTGTGATGGGTGGAATCGTTTATAGTTATGGAATCAATAACGGAATGACGATTCGGGATAGTCAATTTATAGGCAATACAATGTCATCGACGGATAACATTGTCTATGGAACGGTCTCTATCGACACCGGTCTTTCCCCTTTGGATGCTTACGAATTAATGCTCACCGCCACAAACGGCAAGAGTACGGTTTTTCAAGACAATCAAATTACAGATACAAATACTTCATTGAACCTCGAAGGAACACGCACGAATTCGCTTTATTTCGGAACAATTCCAAATGCTGACGAAAGTGCAGACCCGTCCGACGCGGACGCGACGTTGATTGTCGCGCCGCAAGCGGGCGGATTGGTTGCGCTTTATGATCCGATTTGGGTAAATCAAAATAATGGACACACATTTGATATGAACGTAACCGGAGCGGGAAATTTCCTTTGGGGCGGAACAAACGTTTTGACGACCGATGCAGCGGATATAAGTGACGTTAAGGTAGGCACAATTAACTTAAAAGCGGGAAGTACGACAACAATTCTCGACGGAAGCAGTACGACAACGTTTGTCAACGGTCAATGGATTGCGAATGACGCGAAAAATACAATGTCGCTGAACGCACCGAATTTTACGTTCTCTCTGGAAAACGGCGCGTTGTTGAATATCGAAGGACATAATACGTTTGATCTTTCTAATAATGTCAATGATACGGAAACGATTAAAGCAAGTTTGAACGGACGCCTTCATTTTAATCTGAATAATACAGAGGTTTATCATCAAGGCGAACTTCCAAGCAACTATTCCAGTGATATAGCTTATACGCCGCTTTTGACGATACAGACTCCGGACTCCGACGGAAACGACAATCAACAAATGGTTGATCTCAATCATAGCACGATCTTGTTGAGCAGTTTTGAAGGCGGTCACGAGTTTCTGGATCCGGGCGACAGATTTTATCTGATTGAAGTTCAAAACAGCATCGAGAACAATCCCGACAATCACGCTTTTACCGACGCGAATCCGTCCAACTCCACCGCTTATGCCCGTCATGGTTTAATTGGCTATACGTTTATCATTGACAAAAATCTCGACAATTTGGGAAATGAAGAAAACACTCGATTTCTCGTCGCGCGGCTGCAAAGTCGGGGACCGGCGGAAGAATTTGAACCGCCAACCACAGGTCTCACGTTTTTGCAACGCGGAAGCGACCGGCTGGCGAACCTTCCGCTTTACGATATCGATCCTTATTCGCCGTCGCCGTGTTCTCCTTGCGGAATCTACGAGCCGTGCGATCCATGCGAGCCGTGCGGAATGTCCGAAGGAAACATGGTTGGAAATGCGGGCGGAAGCATGAGCAACACCGGCTGGATTTGGACGCCTTGGGCAACGGTCGAAGGCGCGTGGTATCGCGTTAATGGAAACGCCGATGCTTATGCCGATGTTCGCGGCACGTTATTTTTCGGCGGGTTCAGTGTTCAGAAAAAAGTGGACAACGGCAGAATTTTTCTGGGAGCGTTTGTTGACGTCGGCGACGCGGACTACGGCACGTTCAACGATTATTCCAACGTGGTTCTCACCGCGACTCCGCGAATTCGCGGCGACGGCGAACTGGATTCTGTCGGCGGCGGCATATTTCTCCGCAGAAAATGGAACGGCGGACTTCGCTTTGACGCAATGTTTCGCGGCGGAAATATTAAAGACAAATTTATTTCGCATGACTTGATTACAAACGGTATCCCCATGCACTTTCAATTAGACGGCGCGTATTGGGGAACGAACGTCGGCTTCGATTACGAATGGCGGCGCGGACGAAACACGTTTGACATTTACAGCCGCTATCTTTGGCTGATGACAGAAGCTCAAAGCGTCGTACTTTCCACCGGCGAACCGGTCGATTTCCAAGCGATTCATTCGCATCGGATTTACAGCGGCGGACGATTGACGCGGCAATGGAAAAACGACTGGTCATGGTATCTCGGCGCGGCTTATGAATATGAATTAGACGGAACTGCCCGCGCAACGGAACGCTTTTCCGGTTTCAACTACGCATTTGAAGCCCCGCCGTTACGCGGCGGCACAGGAATCGGCGAACTGGGACTCGTTTATCGCCGAAACGAAGAATTTCACGCCGTCTTAGGATTAGAAGGATATGTCGGCAAGCGCGAAGGCGGAGCCGGAAGCATCACGGCGGTTTGGAAATGGTGAGAAATGAGCGGGAAGTGTTTTAAGTTGTCAGTTGACAGTTTTCAGTTTTAAGTTGTCAGTTTTAAGTTGACCGGCGTCGGTCGCTGAAAGCAGGCAATTGAAAACCGCTTCTTGTTCCTCATGTTTCCAAAGGACAATTGAGACTTTAAGGGCTTTTGGGAGAGGGTTAAAATTCTGTAACGATTCAGTCGCCCAAAGCCAATAAGTCCGTACAGGGAACTGAATAGTTATCCGAAAGATTTTACTATTGCAATTCTCCGAACGGCTTTATTATTGCCGCCCTTATTTATATACAATTCCCTTAGTAGCCCGAATTGCACCGCCAATATGCGCCCTTATTCCCTTATTTACCGCAAAGGCGAAAAAGTCGCACAAAGGTTGTTCGTTAGTAACGATTCAGTCGCCCAGTGCGGATTTATTTGGTTGGAACGCCTAATAAATCCTTTGTGCGTCTTTTTCGCCTTGGTGGTAAAAACATAAGGACATAAGGGCGAGTTTGGCGGCTTTGTTGGCTACTAAGGGAAATTTGATAAATAAGGGCTGCAATAGTAAAAACGGTTCGTAAAATACACCGTGCCGCCATAAGCAATCTCCGCTTTTTGATAACTAATCAGCTTGCGGTAACCGCCATGCTTGGGAATAAATCCTTGCGGGGTGTCTTGGGTCATGGTCTTTTCTTGAGAGTAAAAAGGGGGGATTAGGGGGAAAAGGGACATGAGGGACTATTGGGACTAAAGGGACACGAGGGACATTGGGGACTTGAGGGACAGCTTTCATTGAAGGGCAGGTTTCTTTGGGAGGATTTCTTTTGTCCCTAAAGTCCCTCTAGTCCCAAAAGTCCCTAATCTCCCTTTGGGCGACACCTGCAGCCCCGTGCAGGCACCCCCTGCAGCCCCGTGCAGGCGACACCTGCAGCCCCTTGCAGGCGATGCCTGCAGCCTCGTGCAGGGCGGTGTTACTTGGACTTGTTGTGAAGTGCTGTCGTTACTGCTGTTAATGGCAACTCGTACTGAATTGTTCGGGGGTTCTTGAGCAGTATTGCGCCATTGGAAAACCGCGTTACGATCTTCAACGTATATACCCCGTCGGTAACTTGGGCGGGCAAACGGCAGACGAT
>JAIRYX010000343.1 GCA_031267635.1 Planctomycetaceae bacterium | reverse complement strand
TCGAAAACATGCCTTCAACAAGGAAAAAACATCATGAAATTACTAAAAAATTGCATACAAACTCGCTATTGCGATCCGCAAAAGAATGAAACCATAGAAAAATAACCGTGAACGGTTACTAGTTCGATAATATCAGGATTTGATAATCCATCTGAAAAAGGATTTCGTTGTAAAATTTCCAGTAATTCGTCTCGTTGCCACTTCGCGTATATTGGATCAATTTTACATAGTAATTCAAGTTTCCTTCTGAATAAAACACGGCGACAATCATACTTATTCGTATCTGGTTTTCCTTTATAGCGTCGCTTCCTATCTTGTAATTCGTACCAACAAGCCGAGTCACTCGTAAAGTAACAGGAGACCAAGTATAAAAAATCGTCACGGAAAAGTCAAGGATTGCCGATGACTCCCCGCGCCAAAGCGAGACCGTTGACTCCGCTTTCGGTAAGGCGTTGGGCGCATTTTTCCGGCGTGAAGAGGTCGCCGCTGCCAATAACTGTTACGTGGGATTGTCCTCGTGCCGTCAAATACTGCTTGACGTTTTTGATAAAATCCCAATCGCTTTCGCCTTCGTAACGTTGCCGGACTGTCCGTCCGTGAACGGTAACAAGGAAAAAAGTCAAACGAAATTTTTTTCTGTCGGTCATTTTCTAAAAAACGGTATGAGCAGATAGACACGCTTCATTTGTTATTTTTGTTTGTTGTTTTGACTCGGCATGAGTATTGCCGGTCAATTTCAATCATTCTTAAAATGCAAAGAGTCGTGACGAAACATTATGTTAATGTTTCGATAAACTAAAAAACTCTAGTTTAGAAGGAGACTGACCAATGAAACGAATTGTTTCTTTTGTTGCCGTTTTTTTGTTCGCTGCGGCGGGCATTGCTTTTGCCCAAGACGCCCCCGACGCAAACGATGTCGGTGATTTGGACAGAGATGCGGCCATTAAAGCATTTGCCGAACTGTCGGAAAACGCACAAAAGGGTTTGACAGCCCCTAACGCTCTCGTTAAAGGCGATGACGGCACAAGCAAATTTGCCGCAATCGCTCCTGTCGATGTCCCGCTTGCCAACGGTTCCGGCGCCGTCGCCGGTTGTAACAACGCGGTAAAAATCTGGTTCGAACTAACAGACGGGCGTTACGTGAATCCCAAAGCCTATCATTTCGCGCCCAATGAAGTCTTTTACGTTCATGTTTTGTCCGCTGTTCCCGTTTATGTTACACTTTATCAGAACTATCCAGGCGTCAGCCAGTCAAAACGCGCTTATCCCGACGGACGCTTCCCAAACAGTTTCCGTTCCTTGAAACCGGGCGAAGGAACCCGTTTACCGGTTGCCTTCCAAATGGATGCGAATTACGCGGACGAATATATGTCGGTTGTTGTAACACGCGCTGACTGGGAAGGAATCCGTCAGGACGCCCCGCAATCCGCTGCCGTTGCCGTCGCCGTCGCCCAAGCCGGAAACCAACAAGCAAGCGCAGCCGCTTATACCGGCATTGTCAAAGGAAACGCCGATATTTCCAAAGAAACGACATTGACAAAGTTTGCCGCCATCAATGAAGCCGGTTTGGAAGACAAAGCCTACGAAGACGGTGCAGTAAAATGCCGCCGTGTCCGTTACTATGTTTCGTATCCCCGTTACGTTTATCCGGCTTATTATTGCCGGTACGTCAACCGCCGATACACCTACATTCATGTTACGAATACAACAAACATCAATTTCATTAACTACCGCGCCTGTTACACAAACATTGACGACGCCGCTCTCTATCTCTTTTCGGATAACGGCGTTGGACAATTACAAATCACGCTCAATAAATGCGGACGTAACTGGCATTGGTAAAAAGGAATCATTCGCCGATGATTCGTCAAAGAATTGTTCAAACAAAAAAGCGGGGCGGCAACGCCCCCTTTCATGAAATCATCTCTGTCAATCTTGTTTCAAAAATCGTTGGGGATTGCCGGATTGACAGAATCGATTTCTCCGTCGGATTCCGTAACATATTTTCCCCAATCATTTTACCGTAACCTTTTTTGCCTGATCCTAATCATTCGATGTTTATCAGGAGACGATTCCCATGAACCCCAAAATCAATTATCGCAACTGTATTGTCTTTATCCTTTGTATTTTCACGCTACTGATCAATGTTTCCGGTACGGCGGCACAAAAAATTCATGTTATTGTTGCTGCGGATGTGAAAGCGAAAAATATCGGCGTGATTGCCGCGATTGACCAACGTAATATCGAACATTTATTCCGGTCAAATGTCCCCGCCCATCAACTCGCCATAACAAAAATTGAACCGGACGACATGCGGGCGGAAGGAATCTTCAAAATAATTGACGGATTAGAACCTTCCAATGAAGATACGTTAGTGTTCTATTATTCAGGACACGGAGCCTACGATAAACAAAAACAACAGCAATTTCTTCTACTGGAACAAGGCGATCTTTATCGTAATGAATTGATAGAGCGTCTTCAAAAGAAATCAGCCCGTTTGTCTGTTATTGTTACAGATTGTTGCAATATTCCGGTTTCTAAAAGTGTTCTGATTCCAAACGCCGCGCCATTACCTCCCTTTTCCGTACCGAAAATGATGCCGCCGCTCTTTGAATCGTTATTTATTTATTGTAAAGGAACCGTTGATGTTACATCATCGAAAGTCGGCGAGTACTCTTTTTGCGATAACCGTAAAGAAGGGAACCGAGGATCGTGTTTCACTTATCCGTTGATTGATTTGTTCAATGCGAACAAAGACAATGCTCAAATAGATTGGAATCACTTCCTGACCTCATTAACACCCAAAGTCAACGACGCTTTCAAATCTTCTTTTCCCAATGGTTACGAAGGACAAATGGTTCAAACGCCTCTTGTTTTTGATTACCCCGGAAAACAACAAACTTCATCTGTAACTTCAACAACACCGCAATCGGAAAATAAATACCGTTTAGGTACGCGAGCCAAAGCAAACCCCGGAGGCGGAATGATTATGTTGGAAATTGTTTCCGGTGCGCCCGCTTATCTATCGGGATTGGAAGCGGGCGACGTCATCCTCGAAATCAATGGAAAACAAGTTAATACCGAAAAAGAATATTCCGACGCCGTCGATAGTTCTGGAAAAGAAATGCAAATTAAATTCACCAACGTCCGAACCCAAAAAATAGAAACACGGACAATTACACTCGGCTGGTGAGAGTTGATAGTTTATCGGCGCATGATTACTAATCCCGTGCCGACTTGATATTTGTAATATTTTGAACGATTAACAGGAGTTAATAAAATGACGAAAAACATGTTCACGATGATACTGGTTTTATCCCTGTTTGCTTGTACGGTAAATGTTTTTGCCGAAGACAAAACTTCGGCTCAAACTTCCAAAACGGAAAAAGAGACGAAAAAAACAAACGACGATTTTTTGTTTCGTTTTCACCGCACCGTTCGGGACGGCAACAACGGGAAAAGTATTGTTGTTTCACCATTCGGCGTTTCATCTATCGGTGAAATGCTTACCTTAGGGGCTGCCGGTGAAACGAAAGAAATTCTTCAAAAAGTCTTCATTCCAAACGAAGGGCAAGCAGACGGACGACATACATGGTATCATCTTTCAGATGAAAACCTTGAAAATTTACCGTTGACATCCCTCAATGGGATATGGATACAAAAAACATTTCCGGTGAAGACGTCCTACACGGAAACGCTGAAATCGCTTTTTCATTTGCACGTTACGCAAGCCGATTTCGCAAACCATGCCGAAGAATGTACGAAAATAAACGCATGGATTGCCGAAGCAACCGATCAAAAAGTTACAAAATTATTCAAAACTCTCGACGCTCAATCCCGAATCGTCTTGGCGAATGTCCTGAATTTTCAGGGAAAATGGGCATTCCCCTTTGATAAATCGAAAACAAAAAAGACGAAATTTTATTCCTCTCAAAATAAAACGGTTGAGGTTTCAATGATGGATCATACGTTGCGTCTCGGATATAATAAACAAGACACTTATCAAATCGTTACCGTTCCATTTGAAGCCGACCGTTGTTCATTGATAGTGATTCTCCCGGACAAAACACAAACCTTGGAAACAGTGGAACAATTGCTTACCGAAAAAATATTGGCTTCGCTTTCAAAGAATTTCGTGTTACAAATGGTTCGTTGTCAGTTGCCGGCTTTCGAAATGGAATCGGAAATTGATCTCAAACCAGTGTTGACTTTGTTGGGCGCCGGTATCGCCTTCGATCCGCAAAAAGCAGATTTTACTAATATCAGCAATAAAAAAGGACTCGGCGTTGAACAATGCCTCCAAAAAGTTCGCGTCCAGATTGACGAATCGGGAGTTGAGGCTGTTTCGGCAACCGGAACAGTCATTCAACCGAAATCGCTGCCGGTCAATGGTCAAACTATTTCGTTTTGCGCTGACCGTCCGTTTTTATTCCTGATTCAGGATAATGTGTCCGGCGTACCGCTTTTCATTGGTCGTTATACCGGACAATGATGTTCCTGTACGTTAATTTTTTGTTGAATTTTAACCCCCCTTTTTATTTTGAAAGGATTGACCCATGTCTATTAAATTTTCGTATCTTTTTTCTGTTACAGCAATGATTGCCGTTTTACACGTATTGACGGTCTTTGCTCAAATAACGGACGAAAAAACACCGCCTGAAAAACCAGCCGGTGAAACAACAATATCAGAAAAACCTTTACCGTCTGATGAAAGCAGAAGTTGGGCAACATTGGGACGTCTCTATGTTGTTATCGCCGCAGACGACCAACTGGAAGAGACGGTTGGTCAGGTAGCGAAAAAAAACGGCGAAGTTGTTGCAACAATGTTCAAAAATAATGTTGCGCCCGGAGCTTTCACGGTGATTCATATTCCCGTTGAACAATTAACTCGTCAAATGATTTTCTTGTTGATTTCCAATTTGCCCTCGAAACAACAGGATGCCATTTGTTTCTATTTTTCCGGTAAAGGCGGAAGCGACAGAAAATATGGAACGTTTTTTGCTTTAAGTCAAGGTAAGGAAGAACTGTACCGTACAGAATTACACGCGGCGTTAACGAAAAAGAATTGCCGTTTATGTGTTCTTGTTTCTGATCTTTCCGACGGTAAAGTTATTCCGCCGAAACCGGTTGTCAAACCTGTTACAGAAACGAAGACGGAACCTGACGCGGTTTCACAATCGGAAAATAAATCGGATACAGAACCAAAGACCGGACGGCAATCTGAAGAGGATCCGTTTTTTTCTGAAACAAAAACAATGGTCAATACAAAAACGGCAGCGATAAGGGCGTCCGTCGAACTGGAAAACGTACAACCGGCAAAAACAACGGCACCGTTATTTTTCTCATTATTTTTCCAGAGTACCGGCATGGTTGATATTATTTCGGCGTTACCGAGTCAATTATCGTTACCAACGGACAAGGGAATCGGCAGTTTTACCGAAACATGGGCAAGTTTGGCAACCGCCAATAAAAACAAATCGTTGTCATGGTATCGGTTTTTTCCTTATTTGAAACGGGGAACTGCGCTGCTTTTCGAATCTTGCTATTCTGAAGGCGCAACGGCGGCAGAGGGAACAAAACAAACGTCTCAAACTCCGGTTTTACTAACGCTGGGACAAGACCATTATGATTCCGTAACGTATAAAGCCGTTTATCCGCACAGCGAAGAGTCCGGATTGCCGGATCATATTGTTACCGATAATGAATTGCCGCTTTCCGATGAAGGACGTAATGTTGTTTCAAAATTAATACAGGAGAGTATGGGTGAAATCCGTCCGCAAAACGATGCAGAAAGAGGAACGCACGAAGATTATTCGGCTCTTGATCCGGACAATACGGTAAACGGAGCGGACGGCGAACCTTTTTCGATTTCTTTAGCGTCAATCAAACCGTCGGTATCGGAAACGGTTGCTGATACGGGAAATACAACTGTAACAGAAAGTACAGTAACAACCGCAACCTCTTCAGCCAAACCCCGTTTTGGTATTCAGGCAGCCGAAAATAAAGGTGACGGGATTGTGATTACACGTACTTTTGAAGGTCTTCCGGGGCAACGCGCCGGACTCAAAGCGGGCGATGTTATCCTGACAATTGACGGGAAAAAAATAACATCCGAAAAGGAATATTCCAACGCCGTTGACGCCGCCGGACCAATCATGAAATTGACAATTCGTAATGCCCGTGACGGAAAAGTCATTCCCCTTCAAATCAGATTGACTCCGTAATTGGTGTTAGAATGTTTTATCGGGGAAGTATTTCGATCTGAATACTTCGCTCGCGTCTGCCTAACCATTAAATCTGAGAAGTATCAGAAATTGGAGCCAACCTTATTTTTACTTTATTTTCGAAACAAAACAACCTCAGTAACAAAGGAACACCCCGTCAATTCCAACCTTATTCCCGCCCCAACGAAGTAATAAGGTTTGAACTTTGCTGGCAATCGTTGTTACTGAACATTTAACCACAGGAAAATTACAATTGAAGACATTGTTTTTCAAATCCATTATGCTCCTTTTGTCCGTTTTGATTGTTGCAACAATTTCAACGGTTCCGGCGGCAGTTTTTGCAGAGGAGCCGCTGCAAAACGCTTTTCAAAATGGCGGTCAACCTGTTTCGCGTGCTGTTATTGTAGAGCAACGTAACGATAACGCCAATTTCGCCGTTGGTATCACGTTGAACCGCGAAAACCTCGCCTACACCGAAGACGACCTTGTCGGGTTCTCTATCAAGACAAGTCGAGACGGAGGCGGATACCTTTATGTGTTACATATCGATTCCAAAGAGAATGTAACACTTTTATTTCCCAATAAGTTCCGGCAGGATAACAGAATCGCCGAAAACGCAACGGTAATTTATCCTGCCGCCGATGCGGATTTCCAGTTTCGTGTTACAGAACCATTCGGGAAAGAGACGATTAAAGCGATTGTGTGTAAAGAACATCTGAAATCTATTGACCACAAGAATTTCACCAAAGTATCGGTAATGCCGTTGAACGGAAACATTCCCAGAGGGATTGCTGTTGAGTTGAAACAGGAACGAACCGGCAACGCCAACGCCTTTGCCGAACACGAAGTTACCTACACAACGTATGCCAAAAACAACAGACCGGAAACGCCAACGGTAAAACGTTACGCAGTATGTTTTGGTATTTCGAATTTCAAAGATTCAAATATCCGTAACTTAAAAGCGTGTGTCAATGATGCACGATACTATGCCGAATTATTGAACGAACAATGCGGAGTTCCGAAAGACAACATTTTGGTCTTAACCGATGAACAAGTAACGCTGGAAAACGTCAAAAAGGTTTTTAATGAAATCCTGCCGCCAATTATCAAAACGGGTGATGTTGTCTTTCTGTACTGGTCGGGACACGGCGGGCAAACCGCCTCGGCAACACCCGGCAAGGAATACGACCAATTCCTTATTCCTTACGATGCCGATGTTAATGACATAAAAAATACCGTCCTTTTTGAAGATGCGTTTGGACATTGGATACAACGGTTGAGTGGTTGCAAGGTATTTTTTGTATTGGACGCCTGCCACAGTGGAGGAATGTTACAAGGTAATGCATTAACCGAATCCAAAAATTTCGACAATACCCTTGCCAATACTTTCAGTAACAAAAAGTCAGAAGATACTGGAAAAGGTGCGAAAGGATGGAAACCGTTGTCGTTTGGATTAACGGTCTTTGACCGTTCCAAGTCGATAGGTCAAAGAGGTTTGGCGGCTCTTGCTTCTTCGGCGTCGTCTGAAATATCTTTCGAAAGAGAAGATCGTGTTACAAGTGTTTTCACCCAAATTCTTATCGATGCGGTCAAAACGTCCTCGCAGGATGTTACGCATAAAGATCTGAAAAATAAAGTCGAAAAAAAGGTTCAAGACTATGTCCAGCAACATTTTCCCGGCGCAACACAAACCGTTGTCGAATTAGACGACCTCGCGCCGGCGTTGTTATTAAAAGAGTAACAATTTGTTATCGGGTAACCCTGCAAGGATGAAATGAGGAATCTACTGAAGAGGTTTTAGTTTTCAGTTTTTAAAATTCATGAAATACCGCAAATTTCAACAGAAAACAAATTTCAAAAACAAAAAAATAAAACCACTTCGGGTAACCGCATTTTCCTGTAAAAATGAAACTTGCCGCATCTTTTATTTTCTCATTTTCCATTGACGAATGATATTACCGACGCCTATTCCAATGAGAATCAATCCGGCAACAATCAGTATCGTTTTTATCCAATTTCCTCGTTTCAAATCCGGCTCAAATTCAGGAAGCGTTGTATGTTTTTTAATATACGCTTTTGCATATTCGATGCACTTTTGCTGTAACTGTTCGATATCTTGGGGCATAATTGACAATGGTTCTTCGACAATCATCCATTGATCTTTAATTGAAGGAACAGAAACTTGCGATCCCGCTGGAATTTCAAAACGAAATAAATCGGGATCAAGAGGCGTATCAACATCTAAATCAGTAACGACAATATTCCGAATGGAAAGTTTATTGTTATTGTTTGGTCGAAATGTACCCACAACAGACTTAACAGGGAAAAACCGATCTCCCGAACATTTTTTCGTTTCGAGTATAAATGCTTCACAAATGGGCTTGTGAGTGCTTTCATTATACTCGGCAATATAAGTCGCAAGAAAACCTTGTTTGGGGTCAAAACCAAATTTCATTATCGGTTGATGACTGCTGGTCTTTGTTGAAATCGTAACAATTTCTAATTGCTGACCATTGATTTCTTCCGTGCCTTCATAACGTCCAGTAAAACGACTGTCGTTAATACAAATTTGAAGTTGCCGATATGGGTTGGAATATTCGTTTCTTGCCATAATCCCCATATCGAAAGGACCACACTCAATCCTTATTCCTCCCTCCTGCACTCCCTTCGGAATAACATTGCCGCCATTGATGATGTCCGAATAAGTGAATCGAAAGGAGTCTTTTGATGACAGCACAAATTTATCTGCACATGGTACTCTGATAAAGTCTCCTTTAACGTCTCCTTTCCATGAACCAGATGATTTTTGTTGTTCAATTTTTTTAATTTCTTCTGCGACAATTTTTTTAACATCCAACTCACATTTCAATTCAAATCTCGTAACACCGTCTTTGACAAGCCAAGTACCATTTTGCGCTGCAGTCTCTGCTGTCTGCTGCCAAACACCTTTGACGGCTTGCGCAACCGTTTCCGATTGTAAATTATGGGTCACACGAAATTTACAATTGATCGTTGTGAACGAGTCCCGATTTTTCTTGTACCCTTCTGAAAATATTTTCAAGGCGTCGTTGTCGGCACAAAAACAGAATGCGTTAAAATTCACGATCAAAGTCAATACAAAAAACGACAAATGTTTAAATTGCATAATAGTAACTAAGTTTATTAGGTTTGAAAAAAAATACCTACTGTTCAGAAAATCCGCGGGTTATATTGAACACAGTTGAATCATCTATTTTCAAAAAGTTGTTTTTCAATACAAAACCAACATTCATAATCGAACTATCAATCATAAAGGTATAACCCACGGCTTTGTGAACAGGAGGAAAAAATACCCAAATTTGAAAACTTTATAACAGTCAGTTTGCAGATACCTGTCATGGATAATCTCACTAGCCGCGGGATTTCATGTATTTGCAACTGATTTTGGTGTGCCGTTGCACGCGATTCGATGTTATTCTTCATGTCCCCCAATCCTTTTTGTCTCTCAAGTCCCTTTTCATCGAGAAAAGCGTAAAAGCAGAACACCTTTAAGCAATTGGAAACCATTACCCGTCTCGTTAGTAACGGAATGTGGGTAGAAAACTTTATTTTTGCCTTATTTTTTTAACAAAACAAACACAAGCAGCATAGCAAAAAGGAGTACATTTCGGGCGGTTATTTCGAGTGTTCTGTTCAATTCGCTGCCGTGTAAGCGGCTTAAATCCTTCCATGTAAATAATTCTATCAAAAGAAAAACAACAAACATAAACCATATTCCCATGCTTCTGTGTCCATAGACAGGATAAGCGAAAATAACGGCAAAAATGGCGTTTACGAGATAAAGAATCCGTCCGAATTTCAATCCGAAAATAACGATTGACGTGTGTTTTCCTGCCGCCTTGTCCTGTTGAAAATCGCGGTAATTGTTCACCACCAGAATATTGGTCGATAAAAATCCCATAACAAGCGACAACAAGAATACCGTCAACGTAAATTCGCCGGCACAGACATAGTAAGTGAAACAAAGTGGCACAACACCGTAAAAAACAAGTACGCAAATGTCGCCCCAACCATGATAAGCCAATGGGTACGGACCTGCCGAATAAGCGATGACTCCTATTGCAATAGTTATTCCGACAAAAATCAGCCACCAGTCGCTAAAAAACAATAATCCGCAACCGCAAAGACAGGCGACTCCAAGTGTTATCAACGCTCCTCTCAGCATGGCTTCCGGCGTAATCCAACCCGAAGCAACAGCGCGAGGTTGTCCGAGCCGTTCCGATGTATCGGCTCCTTTTTTAAAGTCGAAATAATCGTTAACAAAATTTGCGGCGATTTGTGCAAAAAATGCTACGGACAGACACAGTATGGCGGGAATCCATTTTAACGTCCCCGCACTGTACGCCAACGCCCAAGCCACAAGAACCGGACTTATCGAAGCGGTTAATGTTTTCGGTCTCGCCGCTGCTATCCATGATTTAAATTCAAATGCTCCCATATTTTCTTTCTACTTTCGGGTAGGCGTTAGCAATGAAACAATCAGAGATTTTGGTTATTGTCTCTCTCGCAGTAAAGAATGTCATAACTGTTACTATCCTCTTCCGGCATGAAACAGTTTTGCGTACAATGCCGAAGATTGCAGGAGTTCATGGTGATTTCCGGCAGCGGCAATTATTCCGTTGTCCATCAGGACAATTCGATCTGCCAACGCTAATGCGGTTAATCGATGTGTAACCATAATTGTTGTTCGTCCTTTTTTGAATTTTGTCAGCGCGTCGTGAATCATTTGTTCGCTGTTGATGTCGATTTGGCTTGAACCAAACGATTCCAAGCATCATAAACCAGCGTATACGCGGCTGACCAGTTGTCCGGTTTCACGACCTTCGTCATATTGCCATTGGCATCGACATCGGTGTTTGCAGTGGAATCACCGATGGAGTATATCTCATTCACTTTGTTATGAGCGCGGTTTTGATTTAAGTCAAACTTTCCGTCGCTGTTGGAATCTTGTTTGTAGCTTGCAAAATTTCCCGTTGCGTCGAAAGTAACATTATCCTGATAACTTTTTCCGACGGCGGCGTATTCCGCGTGACTGATTGCATCGGTTTTCATGTTTGGTATTGCGTTTTTCGAAAGTGAATCATCCGTCGGACAACTATATTAATGGACTACCGCAGTACTGATATATCACACAGTGAATCAATCGCTCCGAATAATTTTTTAAGCTCTTGTGGGGCAAAAAACGCATCAACATAGAGTCGTTTTGTCTTTTGTACAGCCAAATATTTCTTAAGTGTGCAATTTGAAATAGAATCAACATCATTATTCAACAAAGAAATAGAAATTTCCAGCGTGTTATTGAGTATTTTCTGCGAATTTGTAGGATTTAATAAAACAATCTCTTGCAATTGGATTAAATCAAAATTTAACTCAATTTGATCACAGATAATTGAAGAAAAAGGTTTTCTATTTTTCATTTCTTTTTCAAAATGTCTAAAAATTATCGTGTTCAAATTTGGGAATAAGTCAAATACTTCCTGAAAAATGGGAAAAACGTTACTATTGAAATATATCTCTTCCAATATTGGCCAATCACTTAAGTGTTCTATATTTTCCGTAAGACTCATCGCATTTGACAAATCCAGAAAACAAATATTTTTTTTGACTTCAGAAATATAATGACATTCTGTTAATGAAGTCGCGGCTAGCTTAACCCCTATTCCAATTTTTGACGTCCATAGGAGATTGAATCCAGTTTTTCTCAACCTCTTTCTCGTTAGTTGTTCTTGTTTCATATCGATATGCGTCCTGATTCCCTTATTTTTCGTTTAATTTTGATAACCCTCCGTCCTCTAAAACATAAGGACATAAGGGCGCGTTTGGGAGGTGTTGTTGGCTACTAAGGGAAATTTGATAAATAAGGGCGGCAATGGTAAAGCCGTTCG
>JAIRYX010000217.1 GCA_031267635.1 Planctomycetaceae bacterium | reverse complement strand
AATTGGGATTAGATATAACAGTACTGCATTATCCTCCGGGAACGAGCAAGTGGAACAAGATAGAACACCGATTATTTTCGTATATTAGTAAGAACTGGCGAGGTCGTCCCTTGGTGGACAGAGCAACGGTTGTGAACTTGATCAGCAACACAAAAACAGAAACGGGCTTGAGCGTTGCGTCGAAGATAAAAAGCAATATAAAAAAGGAATTAAGGTCAGCGACAAAGAATTAGCTCACGTGAAAATCAAAAAGCATGATTTTCACGGAGAGTGGAACTATACGATTAAGAATGGTATTTGATAGGTTATTTGCGCACAATTTATAAGGGAAATTTGATAAATAAGGGCTGAAATGGTAAAGCCGTTCGGGTAACAATGCCTGCCCAGTGCGGATTTATTTGGGTTGGACAACTGAATAATTACAAGTATTTTGTAAATCAATCTTTCCTCAAAAATGAAATAATCAGCAATTTTTCTTCTCATCGCCGGTACTCAAGGGGTTTTTTGAAAAAAAACATGCCATACACCTCGCCAGTGGGAAAAATTTTCCAAAAAATCGGCAAGACGTGTTGTTGTTTTGCGAAAAATTTGATATAGTGACAAGATAAGCACAATCTCACAGACGCTGTTTGGCTGTGCTTGTACGTTTTGAACAACCGCAAAAAATATTGTGCTGTTTGAAATTTTCAAACGGCTTTATTCTTTTTCGATTGTTCCCTGCCTTTGTGCATGTGTTTGCGAGTTGTCGTGATTCGCGAAAAACATGTATGTTTTAACCAACCATTTATGGGAGTAGATTCAGATGAAAGAACAAACTCAACCCTCACGCCGTGATTTTTTAAAAACCTCCGGCGTTGTTGCCGCTGGTCTTGGAGCCGCAAGCGGACTCGGAATTGCGCGTTCCGCGCACGCTCAAGGAAGCGACACGATTAAAGTCGCGGTAATCGGTTGCGGCGGACGTGGTCGCGGTGCCGCCCAAGACCGTCTTGACGCGGGTGACAATGTAAAAATTGTTGCCGTCGCCGATGTTTTTGAAAGACAAGCCAAAGGAGCCGCCGGTTTTCTCAATGGGCTGAATGACGAAGGGAAATACAAGGGAAAAATCGCTATCAAAGACGATGCTGTTTTCTCCGGCTTTGACGCTTACAAACATGCGATTGACGCCGACATTGATCAGGTGATTATCGCCACGCCGCCGGGATTCCGTCCGGTTCATTACGCTTACGCGGTGGAAAAAGGCAAGCACGTTTTCATGGAAAAACCGCTTGCCACCGATTCCGCCGGCTATCGTTCTCTTCTGGAAAGCAACAAAATCGCCGATGAGAAAAATTTGAAAGTTGTTGTCGGTTTGCAACGCCGTCACGGGGTGGATTACAAAGCGTGGGTCGAAAGAATCCACAAAGGAGATATCGGCGATCTCGTTTACACCCGCGTTTACTGGAACGGCGGCGATATTTGGTATCGCAGACGCGGTCAAGAACAGTCGGAAATGGAATTTCAGGTGGACAACTGGTATCACTTTGTCTGGCTTTGTGGCGACAACATTTGTGAACAACACATTCATAACCTTGACGTGGGCAACTGGATTCACAGTAAAGGCGACGTATTTGCGCATCCGATTCGTGCTAATGGTATGGGCGGCTTGCAAGTCCGCGACAAAAACCCGGATAAGTCGGGCGAGATTTATGATCATCACGCGGTTGAATTTGAATACGCCGACGGTTCTCGCATGATCAGTCAATGCCGTCAGATTCCCGGAACGTGGAGTAGCGTCAGCGAACATGTTCACGGCACGAAAGGTTTTGGTTCCAGTTGTTGGCTGAATATTGAAGGTCAACGGTGGAACGCTCCAGGTTCTCCGAATCACTTCAAAATTGAACACGTGAACCACTACAAAGCGATTCGTGATAATATCCGAACCAACGACGCTCACTATGGCGCGATTTCGACGATGATTTCGATTTTGGGACGTTTGGCGACCTACAGCGGGAACATTGTGGAATGGGATAAAGCGGTTGCCGACGGCTTCAGCCAATTTCCTTACGGCAAAGCACTCGCTTGGGACAGCGAACCGCCGGTGCTTCCGAAAGACGGCAAATACGCAGTCGCGTTTCCGGGCGTTTTCAAAGCGTATTGATTGCGTTGTAACGTGTCATTGATTTGTTTAATGGTATCACATACAAGGGGACGATTCTTGATTGTTTCCTTGTGTGTGATGTTTATTTTTCCTCGCAGAGACGCGGAAAACGTAATGATTTCTTTGATGGTTTGAGATTCCTCTATGAAATATTCTGCCTATTTCACATTTGAGGGAGGGATTGATGTATACAATACTGTAACTATTCAGTTGCCCAACTCAAATAAATCCGCACGACAACTAGGTAGGTAACTAGTACGAAGTTCCTCAATTTCCCTTTTCCCTTGATATGAAAAATGTCAAATTTATAGGGATTTTACGTTAACAAATGTCAAGGAAAATGTGATAAATAAGGGCTGTAATGGTAAAGCCGTTCCGGTACGGATAATTAGTTGCCGTGCGGATGTATTTGGATTAGGTGGGGCAACTGAATAGTTACGAAATCAATTTTTGAGGAGTCGGTAATCCCATTTCTCGCATCAAGAATTGTAAGTCTTCCCATGCTGCCGACTTTGCGGAAGGATTTCGCAACAAGTATGCCGGATGATAAGTACAAACAACTTTGATTCCTTGATAATTGTAAATTCGTCCCCGCATGCGTCCGATGGTTTCTTGCGAATTTAATAAATTTGTCGCAGCAATCGTTCCCAAACAACAGATGTATTTGGGGCGAATCGCTTGCAATGTCGCGTCAAGAAACGGACGGCATCTCGCCGCTTCATCGGGCGACGGATTACGGTTTCCCGGCGGACGGCAGCGTAGAATGTTACAAATATAAACGTTGTTTCGCTGAAGACGCATTCCTTTTTCAATCATGTCCGTTAAGAGTTTTCCGGCACGTCCGACAAACGGAATCCCTTGCGCATCTTCGTCCGCGCCGGGAGCTTCACCAAGAAAAACCAATTCCGCAAAAGGATTGCCGACGCCGAAAACCGTTTGTGTTCGTTTTGCCGCTAATTCCGCACATTTTTTGCAATCGCATACTTTTTGCGACAAAAGCTGTAATGTTTCCGCTCTATTTTCCGCATGAAGATCAACGCCCCAAACAGTCGTGTCCGAAATGTCGTCGGTTGGTTTTACCGGTTTCATGAAATTTTTTATCATTTCGTTTTCTCTATTTTGTTGTACATCTGGAAAATCAGTTTTCGATTGCGGCGGCTCTGATTGCTCCTGCGGTAATGTTTTCGGCAAGATTGATTGTTCCTTTTTTAATTGTTCCAAACGCTGACGCAATTCCTCCGGCACGATCAGTGGAATTTCGCTTATGCCGACCATTTGCAGCGTTTCAAGATAGTCGATAAAACCTTGCGTTGCCGAGTTGCGCAAAATATTTTTGCCGATAATAGTGGGTTGCATCAAGTTTTATCCATGAAGTTTGAGTTGATGTTGTGAGATGAAAAACTAGAACAAGGAAGAGGAGGTAAAAGCTAATAGTTTTTTATTTGCGATTTTGGGATTGGAATAATCATTGCCCCCGTTTGAACTCTTCACGCCTTGTACCTGTTATTTAATTTTCGGAACGTTTGGGACCATAAGAATCTTCCACGCGATCAATATATTTTCGCAAACGCATCAGTTCGTCGGTTACAGATTGCAATTTGAGAAGATTTTCGACCCGTTTGAGCAGTTCCGCTTTGTTGACCGGTTTACTGAGATAATCATTGCAGCCAGCAACGACCGCCCGTTCGATGTCGCCAAGTTCGGTCAACGCCGTTACCATGAGAATCATGATTCCTTGAGTTTCCGGCTGGCTTTTCAAAATGTCGCAAACTTCAAAGCCGCTCATTTTCGGCATCATAATATCGAGCAGAATCAGATTGGGACGGAACGACTTGACCACCTGCAACGCCTCCGAACCATCCGACGCCGTTGCAATTTCATAATCGCAACCGTCGAGATACGCTTCCAATAATTCAATATTGACTACGTTATCATCCGCAATAAGAATACGTTCTTTCGCCATTCCTTTATTCCTTATGGAAATCTCCCAAAACTAACTTTTAACCACAGAGAACCTATTAAAAATTTTTACCAAGAAATGATTTCATGGACGTCTCTTTCATCACACGGTTTGCAATAAATGCGTGTGAAGACCGAGTTGTTCTATCATTTTACGGTCGGATTCGGGGCTAAAACCGTTTAATGTGAGATAATTTCCGGTCATCAGAGCATTGGCTCCGGCGGCAAACATTTGCGATTGCTGGTCGGCAAGAATTTTCGGACGACCACCGCAAATGCGAATCGTTGTGGTTGGCAGTAAATAACGATACAACGCAATAATCCGCAACGCTTCTTCGGAAGTCAACGGTGTTTGATTTGCAAGCGGCGTTCCAAGATGCGCGTGCAAAAAGTTGATAGGAACGCTGGTAACGCCGAGTTCCCGAAGCGACACGGCAAGATCGGCGCGGTCGCGCCAGCTTTCGCCCAGACCAAACAATGCGCCGCAACACGTTTCAAGACCAACGTCAACCGCGCGGCGAACCATGTCGTAACGATCGCGCCAACTTTGTGTGCTACAAATTTTCGGATAAAACGCTTCCGACGTTTCCAAATTGTGATGATACCGTGTCAATCCGGCTTCTTTTAATATTGCAAGCGATTCACGGTCAAGCTTGCCGAGCGACGCACACATTTTCATTTTATACGAGCCGGTAATTTCCCTGACGGCTTCCGCAATTTGCTCAAGTTCTCGACGCGAAACCGTTGCGCCGCTTGTTACGATACAAAAATGATCGGTTCCGCATTCGGCGGCTATTTTCGCTTCAGCAATTAAAGATTTTGCATCCAAAAGCGAGTACGTCGTAATATCCGTTTTGTGGTGAATACTCTGTGAACAAAAGCCGCAATTATTTGTACATTTTCCACATTTTGCGCTGACTAGCATACACGTCTGAATATCATGTCCAAACGATTCCTCACGAATTTGCATGGAAACCGCCAAAAGTTTTTCAAGCGACGTGCCTGTCGCATAATCCAAAGCGTTTTGAATTTGTTGCTGTTGCATAATTATCTATTCTGCTGAGAAAGATTCCACTCTGTCCAAAAACAAAAATCTATTTTAACTATTTTTTCGTTTTCCGAAAGAGCGAGGCGGTTTTTGATTATTGGGGATTTGTAGGAATATTGGCAAACGTGAAAAGTTACTTGATAATATTAGCGCGGTTCGGAAATGTGTTTTTATAAGACAGAGTCTATTAAAGAAAGAGTTCCTTGTCCCTAAAGGCAACTTCTAAAAACCTGCATTTCCAAAAACACCATATCGTAAAATACGATGTTTACGAAAATGGTACAGCAAAAAGCGAATGTTTTTAGAAGTTCCCTAAAGTCGCTTGTGTCCCCTTTGTCCCTTTTTTGATGAAAGTCGAAATTTCAAGCGTGAGGAGCATAGAAACACCTGTTTTATTGACCTTGCGAAGTATAGTACAATTTTTTTGGTCTTTTTTTTCTATTTTTCTTTATTTGCGATTGACAATTGCTGAGTTATCGGTTAACATAGTCAATATTGTGTTTTTTTATTTTTAAAAATTTCATATTTGGAGACCATTTTTCCGCTTTGAAAAATAAATTGCCCGAATTTTTGTTCGGGTGTTAAAAAATAATCGAGTACGTCAACTATTGAAAAAAATTCGCTTCGGCGAACTGTAATTTTTTACATTACGACCGGATTTTCCGGGTAGAAAATTTACAGTGGAATGGTAAAGTTGCGTGGCTCCCGCTAAGGGAGCGTCGCGTATCATTCCATGGGTGTAATTCAGCGTTACATATGTGAAATATGTAATGCACCACTTTCGTAGGTGGGAATGATCCTGTTTTTCAATCGTGTCGCTCCTATTCTAATAGCGACATTCTGTTGCCGTTTCTTGGCTAGTGTTTTTCCCACTTTGTAGCGAAACAGATTATTTGTTTGTAATCTGTAAATTTTTAAACTCTCTTTTTAAGGAGAATAGGTTATGAAAATCACATTACGTTTTGGCTTTACGCTTGTCGAACTTCTGGTGGTTATTGCAATCATCGGCGTGTTAATTGCACTTCTGTTACCGGCGGTTCAAGCGGCGCGGGAAGCGGCACGTCGAATGCAGTGCACGAACAACCTCAAGCAACTCGGACTGGCAACGCACAATTATCTGGATACGGCAAAGACGCTTCCGTATTATTGCAGTCCGGCGTCAACCAGTAACAACCCGCTCCACGCCCCAACTGCGACTAATCAGAACGATCATTACGTTTTTGGGGGGCCTTCCTGGGTACCGCGAATCTGGCTCTACAGCGAACAAAATGCGTTGGTCGATCAAGCGATTTCAGAATCCGCAGGATTTTGGCAGAATACTGGGTGGACTTCTGGAGCCGCGGGATTGACTTATAGAACGGCGGAAGTCAATTTTTTGGTATGTCCGACGCACGGCGGGGGAATGCTTACCGCTTCAAATACAAATTATCGAAGATTGGGCGGTTGTTACGCCGCCAATTTGGGAGCAACCGATTACGACCAAAATGAAATGACAATTCCCGGTTCCAGTCCGGCACAAACGATTAAATGTACGGCGCCTTGGAAATGCCAGAAAGCGAAGCCATTATCATCTATTGCCGACGGCACAAGTAATACCTTGTTGTTTGCGGAAGTAACTCCTCCGCAAGGCGATTACGCCAATGATTGTTTTGTCGGCGATATTCGTAATGGTCTGGGAGCAGGGTTTACTGCTTGGCTTTCGCCAAATAATAAAGGCGGCGATGTGATGTTTAATGTATCAAGCAATTATCCATCTGGTCTTATTGGCGCACCGGGAAAACGGGGAAGCGCAACAGAAGGGAATCCGGTCAACCAAATCATTGCCGCCCGAAGTTATCATACAGGAGGAATTAACGCGGGACTTGCAGACGGTTCCGTTCAATTTGTTTCCGACACAATCAATATTGATCACTGGCGCGCAGCGGCAACGGCAGACGGCGGCGAAGCGGCAGGATTGTAAACAAGGTTGTGTAAAAGTTGTGTAAGAAAGGCGGTGTCTTTCTTTGAAATGCTACCGTATCCTTTGGAGTAAGACGCTCGCTTTTCTTTTTACAAAACCGTTTCATAAACTTTATTTTTGAGGACTTTATGTGTAGAAAAAATTTCATTGGTTTGATTTTGGTGTTGTTGGCTGTTCTGCTAACGGGATGCGGAAGATCGGACGGACGTGTTGCCATCCGAGGCAATGTCGCACTGGACGGCGTTCCGCTTGCGGACGGAGCAATCACATTTTTTCCGACAGGCGGCGAAAGCGGCGTTTCTTCCGGCGGTTCCATTCAACAAGGACACTACACGTCCGACATTATGCCGGGCAAGTATGTCGTTCAGATTACGGCAAACCGCAAAACGGGAAAAATGATCAGTATTTATCCCGATATGCCGCCTAGTGAAGAATTTGAACAATACATTCCCGCCAAGTACAATAAAAAATCAGAATTGACAATTGACGTGGAAAATAAAAGCAAACAACCGTTTGATTTCGCGTTGGAATCAAAATAAAAACCTGTTTATACTCCTCACCCTTTAAAATTCGGTTTTCATCAAACAAGGGACATTAGGGACAAGAGGGGCTTGGGGGACGTGATGAACGATCAACACTGTCTTAAAAGTCAAAATCTCAAGTGTGAGGAGTATAACAAATTTCCATGAAAAATCAATCACTCAAAACACACATTGGTATTGACGTTTCCAAAAACTCGCAAAAAAAATACCGAACTGTTTTCCAGTTCGGTATTTTTATGTGATAAAAAGTGTGATAAACTTCACACAAGCTTCAATGCATCGTCGAGTGCGCCGATAATATCGTCAACGTGTTCCAAGCCGATGGAAAGCCGGATTAAGTCGTCGTTCAAACCGCTTTTCTTTTGGTCTTCTTCGCTCAACTGCGAGTGCGTCGTGCTTGCCGAGTGAATGATCAAACTTTTCGCGTCGCCGACATTCGCCAATAAGCTGAACAACTTGATATTATCGACCAACTTAATCGCCGCTTTACTTCCGCCTTTCACGCCGAAAACAACCATACCGCCTGCGCCGTTTGGAAGATATTTTTTCGTGAGTTTCGCGGACGGATCGTCTTTCAACCCTGGATAACGTATCCAAGTCACTTTCGGATGTTTGCTCAAATACTCCGCAACTTTTTGCGCGTTTTCACTGTGCCGCTGCGCACGAAGCGGTAACGACTCGACACCTTGTAGAAAAATCCACGCCGCATCGGGAGCAAGCGTTGGACCTTGATTACGAAGTCCAACAGTGCGAAGCCGTAAAATAAACGCCAACGGATTGAGCGGTCCGAGATCATGCGCAAACCGTAAACCGTGATAACCGCGATCCGGTTCGTTGAAAAGAGTAAATTTCGGGTCAGTCCAATCAAATTTGCCGTCGTCAATCACAATGCCGCCGATGCCAGTTCCATGCCCGCCGATCCATTTGGAAAGCGAGTGAATTACGATGTTTGCTCCGTATTCAATCGGACGGAGCAATGTCGGCGGCGTAAATGTCGAATCGACAATCAACGGCAAATGATGCTTTTGAGCAATTTTTGCGTAACTTTCAATGTCGGCAACGTCCAAAACCGGATTGCCGATAGTTTCAATGAAAATGGCTCGCGTCTTTTCGTTAATCGCCGCTTCGACCGCTTTGAAATCATTGACCGGCGTGAACCGCGCAGTGATTCCGCCTTGTGGCAAAATCGCGTCGAATTGCGTGAACGTTCCGCCGTACAGGTTCGACGCGGTAACGAACTCGTCGCCATGCCGAAGGATGTTGGTGATCGTGAAATACACAGCCGCCGTTCCGCTGGAAAGCGTCAAACCAGCGGCTCCGCCGTCTAACGCGGCAAGACGTTTTTCGAGAACATCGTTCGTCGGATTCATCAATCGCGAATAAATGTTGCCGAGTTCCCGTAGCGCGAATAAGTCGGCTCCGTGTTGCGAGTTTTTGAAATTGTATGCCGTTGTCCGGTAAACCGGCACCGCACGAGCTTGTGTTGCGACGTCGGGAGATTCCTGACCGGCATGAATTGCAAGGGTTTCAATGTGATATTGTTTTTCGCTCATTGGAAAAAATATTCCTCTCAAGTAAGTTAAAAATTGTGTTGTGCAAAATAGTCGATTTCAAATAACCAGCCGGACAGATAACGTTCTCCGGTATCCGGCAGGACTGTAACAATTCTCTTTCCGGCGTTTTCAAGACGCTCGCTGAGTTGCAGCGCGGCGTGTAATGCCGCACCGGACGAAATTCCGACAAGTAAACCTTCCCGCTTTGCCGCCGCACGCGCAACCGCGCCAGCGTCTTCCGTTCCAACTTGAATAATTTCGTCAATAATTTTCGTGTTCAGAACAGTCGGAATAAATCCCGCGCCGATTCCTTGAATCCCGTGCGAACCGGGTTTGCCGCCAGAAAGTACCGGTGAATCTTTCGGCTCAACGGCAACGATTTTTATGTTGGGCAAACGTTCTTTTAACACCTCGCCGACTCCGGTCAATGTTCCACCGGTTCCGACTCCCGCTACAAAGATGTCCAACTGACCATTGGTATCGCTCCAAATTTCTTCGGCGGTCGTCAATCGATGATAAGCGGGATTGGCAGGATTCGCAAACTGCTGCGGCATAAAAGCGTTAGGAATTTTTGCTGCAAGCTCTTCCGCTTTGATAATTGCTCCTTTCATTCCCTTGCTTCCTTCCGTAAGGACAATTTCCGCGCCATACGCCGCTAATAATTTTCGGCGTTCGATGCTCATTGTTTCCGGCATAGTCAGCGTCAAGCGATACCCTTTCACTGCGGCGACAATCGCAAGCCCGATTCCGGTGTTACCGCTTGTCGGTTCAATGATCACGGAATTATGTTTCAAAATTCCGTTTTTTTCCGCCGCTTCGATCATCGCAATTGCAATACGGTCTTTGACGCTTCCGGCAGGGTTGAAAAGTTCAACTTTTGCCAGAATTTCCGCCTTGCCAGTATTGAGCCGATTGACGCGAATCAAAGGCGTTTTGCCGATTTTTTCGAGAATACTGGAATAAATACCGTTGGACATGATTCTTACACTCCTTTCCTTGACATTAATTATTGGTGTTTTTAACATCTCTACCAAAACAGTAGCGTTGAATTTAATATAACAGAATCGGCAATCTCTACAAGGGGCGAAAACTGATTTCCCTAGAAATTGATAGGAATTATAGTTTTTTTTTTTGAAGAACGCAAAATGGCGATTTTGGTATTTTGGAAGAGGATCTCTTGAAACTACTGAATCAGTAGTGTATAATTGAAATGAGAAATATGAGATTGGAATTATTGAAGCTTGCGACTTAAAACGCTTTTTAGATCGTCTTAATTATTTATTTTTATAAGAAACATCAATCACATAATATTAATCATGAAAATTTCAACCAGAGGACGTTACGGACTTCGCATTTTGCTGGATATTGCAATTTATGGCACAGAAACCAAACCGCGAACTATTCGAGAAGTTGCGATAAATCAAGAGATTTCAGAAAAATACATCAGCCGATTGATTATTGAACTGAGAAAATCGGGGTTGGTCGCATCGGTACGCGGAGCGGCTGGCGGTTTCAAATTGGGAAAGTCACCGGAAGATGTTACAATTCTTGAGATTTTTGAGGTGATGGAAGGACAGATTACTCTCGTGGACTGCATCAATTCCGACTTAGCTTGTAAGCGTACCAAAGGTTGTGTTCCGCGAGTTTTATGGTCAACAATCAATCAAGGTATCCGTGAAATTTTCGCACGTTATACACTCAAGGATTTGATTGATATTCATAAAGCGAATAGTTTCGTTGAAATTGAATATTGTATTTGAGAACTGATTTCTGATAACTTTAAGTTTTTTTTGCCACGAAATCGCAAATTTGTTACAGATATTGTCCTCATTAAGTTATCTTGTACACTCTTACTTTACCCTCATTTCATGATGAACTGTCATGGCATTTGGCAAAAACGGTTTTGTGCGGTATAATATTTAAAGGAAACTTCCTAAAACCTCATCCCCGAATATTCGTAAGCCCTTATTTTGCAACGGTTACATTTGTTGAAAATGAGGTTTTTAGAAGTTCCCTAAAATTCTTTAATTGTCAATATTTCTGAATAGTATTTTTTATTCAATATTCCATGGTGAAAATATGACTTATTCTTCCATTGAGGAAGTCCTTGAATCAGTAACAAACGGCGAAATTGTGATTGTTACTGACGATCAGGAACGCGAAAATGAAGGCGATTTGATTTGTGCAGCAGAAAAAATCACGGATGAAAAAGTAAATTTCATGCTGAAACATGGTCGTGGACAGGTTTGTATGCCGATTTTGCCGGAATTGTGTCATAAATTGGACTTGCCGCCGATGGTAGCGGAAAATACCGCGCCGTTGCAAACGGCGTTCACGGTTCCGATTGATCTTGTATCTGTGCGAACAGGAATCACCGCGCAGGAAAAAGCGGCAACCATTCTCGCGGCAATTAGTCCTAATGCCAAGCCATCCGATTTTGTACGCCCGGGACATCTTTTTCCGTTGGCGGCGAAAGAAGGCGGTGTTCTTCGGCGTGCAGGGCATACCGAAGCGGCGATTGATCTTGTGCGGCTTGCCGGTTTGCAGCCCGCAGGTGTGCTTTGCGAAATTTTAAACGAAACCGGAAACCGTGCCGCAACCAATGAGCTTTTTGAATTGGCGGAAAATTATCATTTGCGCATCACGACAATTGAAGAGCTAATTCGTTATCGCCGTCGTCATGAAAAAATGGTCGAATGTGTCGTTGAATCTAAGTTGCCGACAAAATATGGTATCGGCGTGATTCGGATTTATCGCGTCAAATACGAACCGGAAGAGCCGATTGCCATTGTGTTAGGTGACATTACGAAAACGGACGCGCCGTTAGTGCGGTTACATTCGTCTTGTTTTACCGGTGATTTGATTGGTTCCCTGCGGTGCGATTGCGGCGATCAGTTACATCTTGCGATGAAAAAAATGCAGGAAGAAAACGCGGGCGTTTTGGTGTACCTGCCGCAAGAAGGTCGCGGTATCGGGCTTGCTGAAAAAATCAAAGCGTACAAATTGCAGGATCAAGGACTCGACACGGTGGATGCGAATATTGCGTTGGGATACAAAGCGGACTTACGGGATTACGGCGTTGGGATTCAAATTCTCAAAGATCTGGGGATTGCCAAGGTGCGGTTGTTGACAAACAATCCGAAAAAGACCGATGCGTTTATTTACGGTGGATTTGACCTTGAAGTGGTTGATCAGATTCCGATTATGGGACAAGTCAATCTGTACAACGAACATTACATCGCCACCAAACGTGATAGAATGGGACATAATATTCCTGATAAGTTTTGAAGTTGTCTTATTTTTGACTATTGAAATTTTATGGCATCCAGGCACATGGCGAGCAAGCGGAACAACCACATTGCAGATGAATATAGGGTGACGCACAACTTATTTTTTGAGGAAACGTTTGGCATAGTGACGCTTGCCATTGCGTTTCTGAAAAAATATTTGCCGCGAGCGATTCGGCGTAAACTCGATCTTGAAAAACTGGTGGT
>JAIRYX010000206.1 GCA_031267635.1 Planctomycetaceae bacterium | reverse complement strand
TGATATATAAATTAAGGGCTGCAATAGCAATATCTTCCGGCAAAACAACAACGATTCAGCCGCCCAAAATCAAATAAATCCGCATCGGACGACTATCCGATTCTCCAAAAACAAATAAGTCCGCACGGCGACTGTCGTTACCCAGTTGCCGTGCGGATTTATTTGGCTTGGGCAACGGAATAGTACAAAGTCACGCCATTTCCCTTGACATGTTTCAACGTAAAATACCTATAAATTTGAAAATAAGTCGCCGTTGTTTCAAAATCCGCATTGCATTCCTCCTCAACCTTTGTCATAATCTCCCGTGTTTTTTGCGCAAAATCTAATATTAACCTTTTGTTTTTCACTTTCGCTGTGGCGTCAATTTCCGATATCAAGACATTTTTCATCGGCGGACGGCTGTTTGAATTTATTTTGCCGGTCGGCGTGGCGGCAAGCGTTTTTGCATTGCTCGTTGATTTGCCGCCTGCGCTGTTGGATATTTTGCTCGCTATCAATATCACAACCGGAATCGTCATTTTGTTTGGTACGATTTTTGTGCAAAAGCCGCTTGAAATGAGTATTTTTCCGTCGATTTTGCTTGCGACAACATTGTTTCGGCTCGTTTTGAATGTGGCGACAACACGGTTGATTCTCACCCGCGCTGATACCGAAGGAACCGAAGCCGCCGGACATGTTATTCAGGCATTTGCGGAATTTGTAACCGGTGATCGCATTATTGTCGGTATTATTATTTTTGCGATTATCGTTATTATTCAATTTGTCGTGATCACGAAAGGCGCGACTAGAGTCAGCGAAGTTGCCGCGCGGTTTACGCTCGACGCAATGCCCGGTCGTCAGATGGCGATTGACGCCGACCTCAACGCGGGAATTATCGACGAAAAAGAAGCACAACGTCGGCGACAGGAAATTACGTCGCAAGCGGATTTTTTCGGCGCAATGGACGGCGCTTGTAAGTTTGTTCGCGGCGACGCTATCGCCGGTATCGTCATCACGCTGATTAACGTGGTCGGCGGATTTACGATTGGCGTTTTGGAACTCGGAATGCCGATGGCAAACGCATTCCAAATTTTTACGCGACTTACAATTGGCGATGGTTTGGTGTCGCAAGTTCCCGCGTTTCTTATTTCGCTGGCGACAGGTATGCTGGTGACGCGAAGCAGTCAGGCAAGCAATTTACCGCAGTTATTCATTAGACAACTTTTGAATAAACCGATTGTTTTGGGATTCGCCGCTTGTTTTCTTTTTGCGTTATTGCCGTCCGGCTTGCCGATGTTGCCGCTTTTGACGCTCGGAATGTCGTGTATCGGGCTTGCTCTGCTTTTGAAGCGAAAAACGAAAAAAGAAAACGCCGCGCAAGCCGAAGCATCCGCCGTCGAAGAAAACAAACAGCCGGAAGAACGGATTGAAGATTATCTCGTAGTCGATCCGATGGAGTTGGAAATCGGCGTCGGCATTATTCAAATTGCCGATCCGAATCGCGGCGGCGATCTGCTTGATCGCATTCACCGCATCCGGCAAAACGTGGCGGCGGATATCGGAATCATTCTACCGCGCGTCCGCATCCGCGACAGTTTCCAAATCGACCAATTGCAGTACCGCATTAAGATTGCCGGAATGCCTGTCGCGCTCGGTATGGTTTATCCCGATATGTACATGGCGATGGATTCGGGAACTGCCGCCGGAAAAGTAATGGGAATTGAAACGACCGATCCGGCATTCGGCACGCCCGCGCTTTGGATTGAAGAATCGGTGCGGGAACAAGCGGAACTGCTTGGTTATACGGTTGTTGAACCCGGCGCGGTCATTGCGACGCATCTGATGGAAACCGTTGTCAAACACGCCGACGAATTACTAACTCGCGACGCAACGCAGCATTTACTCGACGAACTCAAACAAACATCGCCGGCGGCAGTGGATGAAGTGATTCCGAACGTTTTAAAATTGGCGCAAGTACAACAAATTTTGCAAATGCTGCTCCGCGAACAAGTGCCGATTCGTCAGCTTGGAACGATTCTTGAAGCGATGGGCGATTACGGTATGAAAACGAAAGATTCGATTTTGTTGACCGAGTTTACGCGTGCGCGGCTTGCCCGGACGCTTTGTACAAAATATCGCGACGACGAAGACACGCTTCATGTCGTGATGCTCGATCCGGCGTTGGAAGATCAGATTCGCGCGGGCTTTGAACACAGCGAGCAAGGAATGTACATCCGTTTTTCGCCGCAAGCGATTGACCAACTCTGCAAAAAAATCGCGTCGGAAGTCGAAAAGCTGGCGCAAGCGAATTTACCGTCGATAATTTTAGTAAACCCGCAAATTCGCGCGGCGTTAAAACAAATGACCTCTTCGACTCTCGGCTCGTTAATCGTCCTCAGCTACAATGAAATCACTCGCGATACAAAAATCAACTCGGTTGGAATGGTTGGAATTTGATTGATCCCTCTAAGTCCCGCAACGACCGAACACCAAGTCCGGCAATTCCTATTGGGCGATTAAAGCGTGAAATTACAGTGTTTTCCACGTTAAAAAATTAAATACCAATATGTAAGGACTTACCAATGGTCATTACACGTCGATTCTGAATGATTTTTTTATCTTACTTTCACTGTATTTTCCCCAAAAACATGCTAAAATATTTTGTCAAATGCCTTACCCTAATTTGTTTCTCAAAATTATCTGTGAATTAAATGTGTCTTTGCTCAAAAAGCAGAAACCGTAAAAAATAGATGTCGCTTTCAAATGACTTATAAATTATATATTGACCATTGTTAATTTTTGGAAAAGTGCAGAACATAAAACAATCGAAGAAAAAGGAAATTCATCATGAAAACATGGTTTATTACAGGCGCCAATGGCGGATTGGCGTCTTCAATGATCGAGATATTGCTTGAGAGAGGAGATCGTGTTGCTGCTACAGTGCGAAATCCGCAAGCCCTCGATAAATTACAGAAAAAATATGGTTCAAGCTTATGGCAGGCAAATCTGGATTTAACGGATTCACACTCGATTAAGCAAATCATAAACAAAGCGATAGAAAATCTCGAAACCATTGATGTATTGGTAAACAATGCCGGCTATGGGTTGTTTGGGGCGGTGGAAGAAGCGAGTGATGAACAAATTGATCACTTGTTTCAAACGAATTTTTTTGGTTCGTTACGAGTTGCGCGTGCTTTTATGCCGTATTTCAGATCGCAAAGGCAAGGGTATATTGTTCAAATTTCCAGCATGGTAGGGCATCTCTCCAATCCGGGGCAAGGATTGTACAGTGCTTCTAAATGGGCGGTTGAGGGAGCTTTTGAGACATTGGCGAAAGAAGCCGCTCCGTTTAATATAAAAGTTACCTTGGTAGAACCCGACGGAATTCGTACCGGATTTTTTTCTCATAACGGTAAGTTTGGGCAAGAATTGGAAGCGTACAATGACCAACCCGCTAGAGATTTTAAAAGATTTTATCAGAATATTCATGTCCAAAATGGATTGGGCAATATTATCGGCGATCCGCAGAAAATGGCAAAAGTAATTATTCAACATGTTGACGATGGGAATAAAACATTGCGTCTAACACTTGGTAGCGACGCTTACCAGGAAATAAAAAATGCCTTAATATTGAGATTGACAGAATTAGAGGCACAAAAAGACTTGGCTTATTCTACTGATTTTAAGGAATTTCTGTAAATAACTCATGTTACGCATGAGCGATTAACATTCAGGAAACGTAAC
>JAIRYX010000163.1 GCA_031267635.1 Planctomycetaceae bacterium | reverse complement strand
TCGTTGGCAGATTGGGAGTTACTTTAAGTTGCTCAAGAGCGGCGGTCACGAGTTGGAACACTGGCAACAGGAGAGCGGTTTAGCAATACTGAAACGGTTATTGGTCGTATCAATGGCTTGTTCGTGTTGTTAAGAATCGTCGATTTGTTATACCTCGTGAACGACGACCCCAGAAAAATCAAAAAACTACCTTCCACGATCAAAAAACTCTTGAAAAACACCGCGTAATATTGGTGGGAATACTTTTGGGTTCTAAAAACCTCTTCCAAATATCAACAAGTCCCTATTTTTAATGGTAGAATTTGTTGAAAGTGAGGTTTTTAGAAGTTCCCTCAAAATAATATTTACCCCAACAATATGTCCGAGCGTAAATGGCACACCAAGTGACATAAAAAACGCATACAAGCACCATTTACACTCAGACACGATCTGTGAGAAGTAAATATTTCTCGCCATTTAGCGAAACGCATCCGTGAAATGTTCGATGATTGGCTCTGCGTTTTCATGCCAGATTAACGTGATAATATCGAATCGAATCGTAAAACCGCGATGCTTATATTTTTTTGTGTGGAAATATCGAAATCCCATTTGGCGGATTTTTTGCCGTTTTTTTGCATCAACGGCTTCAACAGGATGAGCATAAGCGGCAGTACGGCGAGCTTTGATTTCGACAAAAACTAACGTTTTTTGAATTTTCGCAATAATATCAATTTCACCGATAGAAAATTGTACATTGCGGTCGACAATTTTATATCTCTTCCTTTTCAGAAACTGAACAGCTCTATTTTCACCATCTTTCCCAAGTTTATCTTTTGCAGCGAGATTTGATTTTTTCTTGCGAAAAATTTTTGTCAGAAATTGTTTGAGCGTTTCAAAAATTGGTATCATCTTAATTTTCTCACGACAAAGCTGCTTTAGGGCGATGCAGAATGCTAACAACAAGGTTCATAGAATTTTAAAATTCTTTTATAACAAATTGATCAATAAAGGTTTGTGTTGAAACTTTCTAATAGACTCTCTGGGAGCACGATAAATACAAGAGAAGACGGCAAGAGTTTAGGAATTTTTTTTTACTTTTCTAGAACACTTCCCTAATGAATTGGTGTTTCGTAAAAGAACGGCTAAAATACGCTATTGTTGCTGTATTTTTGTTTTTATTTATTACTGTTGCGATTGTTTCCAGTGTAACTTATTGATCTCGTCTTGTGTAATTATGATAAATATACATTGAGTGCCCCGCCGTTGCAACCGGCTCAAAATTAAGAAAATAGCGATATTGTTTTTCGCGGCTATAAATGGAATTAGCACTAAAGGCATGCCAACCGGATTGCGGTTCATTTGCGGGCTACCTAACTTTTGACGGGATTGTTGTTGATTCTAACAGATAACTTCCCAAATAGGCAATTTTCATATTTTTTGCTTCGGGATTGTTTTTGATACCATGGTTCCAAATAAAATAACTCTTGTCCCTAATCAATATTTGGAATCAAGTAAATGACGTGCCGTTGTGATCCGGCGGAAAGAATGGACTTTGTTTTTTGAAACGGAAGTTTCCTTTTACGCAAAAAATGTCTGCGCACGCAGTATTAGGACATCGGATCAAATCGTTGACAATGACGTCGGCGAATTTTTCGAGTTCGCTTGGGTGTTTGCATTTGTCATACAAATAAACGTTTCCAAACCGCCGTTTTGATAGGTATGCAAAATAATGATAGACTGTACGTTTACTGGCGTTGGCGAGTTCGAAAATCTTGGCGGCGGTGATACCGTTGCTGTGTAACGCGAGAATGTTCATGCGTTTTCGAATCGCGCAGGATGAGGATGGTGATTACTGCTGGGACAGACTCGTTTGAAGGTCAGAAGCGGAATAAGAAAAACGAACCCTGGATTTCTTCCTCGAAAACAAAATAGCGGAAATATGGTAATATACGGTAGGTTATACAAGACAAAACTTTTCCCAAAAAGCAAAGCCATAACACAAACTCAAAGCAAAAGTATCACAATTCTCAAATGTAAAAAAAGAAAAATATCTAACAGGTGAATGTATAAAACCGCCGATTTGTGCCACTCAAGCACATGTATCGGCATTTCTCGCAACGAGATGAAAATTTACGAATCTTTAACGCACTTCGTCAAAAAAACGCTTGCAATTATCGGCAAGATTATCGCCACAACGGAACAGTCCGCTTCCGACTAAAACGAGCATATCGTTTCCGTAATTGCGGATCATGTCACGGATATTTTTTAATTCCATGCCGCCAGCGGGAGAGGGAAAAATCGGACGCATTTTGCCGAGCGTTTCGCGGCTGGCTGCAACAATGCCCATGCAGTCTTCGTGCGAAAGCGGAAAACGTCCACCGTAATTCGGAAAAATCGTCGCGTCCGCGCCGACCATCCGCATCAGCGTTCCATACAACACGCCACACGACATTCCTTGCGGACGGTTGCCCGGCTGGTTCAACGCGAAACCTCCAATCCATGCCGGATGCGCTAGAATCGGAAGTCCAATTTTCATTTCCGCAAGCCGCCGCACCGCATCCAACCCAATCAGTCCCGGCGAAACCATGACCGCTCCCGCACCGAGTTTTTTAGCATGAATCGCACGGTCGAAAAACTTTTCTATCGGCGCGGTCACATTCGGTACGTAAATCGCTTTGCGTCCGGTTTTCGCGTTTACGTTTCGCACCGCATCGGCACACCGCGCAACACGTTCTTCAAACGGCGAAAAGGGCTGGTCGGAAAGTCCGTGATCGTCTTTAATAATATCCACGCCGCCTTCGGCAAACTGACTCGCAAGATCGGCAAGATTTTCCGCCGAAAGTCCCATCGGCTTGAGCGCGGTAAAAAGCGGCGGACGTTCCGGTACGCCGATAATTTCGCGGATTCCGGAAATTCCGAATTGCGGACCGACCAACATGTTCAAAATCCCTTGACTCGGACGTATCGCGGTCAGTTGCAATCCCGGCTTCATACTAATATTGCCGAACAATACATTGAGAAATTGCGTCCACTCTCCGGCGGCAAGCTCCTCTGCAAAACTGATTTCCGCAAGATAAACGTTTTCGTTTTCACGTTCCAACGTTTCAACTCGTCCGACAATTTTTTCAGGGATCGTTCCCGATGGAAGAAGCGAAACCGGAAATTCAACCGTTTGCTCCGCACAGATATCTGCCGCTGTTTCCCACGCAGTTTTTTCATCGCCGAAAAGGCGATAAGTTGCCGTAAAGCGATTGCCGGAAAGTTGACGTTCCAGACGAATGTTATCTAAATTTTCAAAAAACATGGTATTTTGTAACAACGGATACTGCCGTTAGAAAGGATGTTCATGATATTCAACGACCGGTAGCCGTTGTTACTTGTATGTTAAAGGAAAAGTATAACGCTTTCCTTAACCGATTTTATTTACCAAAGTTTTTTCGGGTTTGTCGACGGAGTTTCCAAAACCAATCCCGCGTCAATGTATTGTCCGCCGCCAGTTTGACGGCATTTGATAGCAATGACATTCTTGCCTGGTTTTAACGCGGCAGTCGCGGCGGGAGAAATCTTTTCAAGATTGTACTGACCGACATAACCTTTCAAGCTCGCCGCAAGAACACCGTTGATGTAAACTTCCGCGTCTTCGTCGTGATGCAAAGAAAGCGACAAGCGGTTGCGCCGCGCGAGATATTTCGCCGAAATTTCAAAAGAACGGCGAATCCAAATGTCGCTCGTTTTCCATTCCGTGCGGACAATCGCGCCGGGTGTTTTTTCCGTACCAAACCCTGCTTTGCCGGTTTGCCACGCGGAATCGTCAAAGGTCGCTTTTTCCCAACCATCGGCAGGCTGCTCGGTCGTGTATTTCCATTCTTGTTCCGCTTTTTCCGCTGTCGGAACAATTTCTTTCACTTCCGGCGATGCAAAATGCAAAGCATTATTGGACGCGGCAATTTTGTTTTGATCTACTTTTAAGACAGCACGATCATACGTCATCAAACCGTTACATTCAATTTCCACATCGGTTGTCTGCGTGTAAACAGCCGCCGAAAGCCCTTGGCTGACGAGCGAATGCAGTTTTTTATTCAGTGCGTCATAAGCTGTAAACAGTTCATTTTTATCTTTATACGACACATAACCCCAATTTCCTTTGTCAACCCAAGTGTGTCCTTCCAGCGGAAGTCCCAAACCGCCGTATTCGCCGAGAACAACCGCGCGATTTTCTTCGACTTTCGGCATATTGGGACCGGGGTAACTATGAATATCGTTGACATGTCCGACTTTATAATCGGTCCAGCCGCTCGCGTTGTTAATCAGCCGCGTCGGATCAGTTTTTTGGCAGTAATCGGTAACTTCCACCGTTTTAAATTGTCCCCAACCTTCATTAAAAGGCACCCACATAATGATTGACGGATGATTATAAAACCCGTTGATCATTTCAGTTAGTTCAGCATAAAACTGATTAGAAGATTCCTGCTCGCGTTCCATATCGGAATCGGGAAGTTTTCCGCCGACATAACCGTTACTGCTCGGCATATCCTGCCAAACCAAAACGCCAAGTTTATCGCACCAATAATAAAACCGATCTGGCTCCACCTTGACGTGCTTGCGGAGCATATTAAAGCCCATCTTTTTGGTCATTTCCACATCGTAACGCAGAGCCGCATCGGTCGGCGCGGTGTAAAGTCCGTCGGGCCACCAACCCTGATCAAGCGGTCCGTGTTGGAAAAGGAATTTGCCGTTGAGCAAAATTCGCGTGACTCCGTTGTCGTCTTTGCCGATAGAAATGTCCCGCAACGCAAAATAACTGCCAACCGAATCCACCGCTTTATTTTTCCGTAAAACAAGGATATTCAAGTCGTACAAATAAGGAGCGTCCGGCGTCCAGAATTTCGGGTGGTTGATTTTCAACGTAACCGTTTCGCCGACTTTTTGTGTAGAAACCGCAACTGCGCTTTGTCCCGCAATTGCACTGACATGAATTTGATCGCCATCTTTTGCACCGTTGATTTTTGTTTCAACCGTAATTGTGCCGTCTTTTGCGTTTGGGGTGAGTTTCAAGGATTCAATATACGTTTCGGAAACGGTTTCAAGCCAAACGGTTTGCCAGATTCCGGTGACGGCAGTGTACCAGATACTGCGGGGATTTTTGACCTGTTTGCCGTGTGGGTTCGTGCTTTCGTCGGTTGGATCCCAAACTTTGACAAGTAATTCCTGCGAACCGCTTTCGTTCAGAAGATCGGTAATGTCAAAACTAAACGGCGTATAACCGCCTTTGTGCGAACCGGCTTCTTTCCCATTGACATAAATGGTCGCTTGCCAATCAACCGCACCAAAATGCAACAAAACACGTCTTCCTACTGGTTTGGAAGCAGTGAATGTCCGCTTGTAAAACAGGCTGTTTTCCTTTTGCACCGGTTTTCCGACGCCGGAAAGCGACGACTCAATTGGAAACGGGACAAGGATTTTTCCTTGTGATTCTTTGTATTCTTCGTTTGTCGGCAAAATCGCATAATCCCAAAGTCCGTTCAGATTTTGCCAATTCCCCTGCCGCACAAGCTGCGGACGCGGATATTCCGCATGAGGATTCGCCGGATTAACCCGCCCCGCAAAAATTGAGCGGATTTTATTACCTGCCGGTTTCCACTGCGCAAATAAATCACTCACAATAGCTCCTGACATAACAATCGCCAGAAGAACAGCCAATACTGTTTTTTTCATTTTGTTTTTCTCCAAAATAGGTTCAATGTTTGTTTATTCTCTCTCAGGTGATGAGGACGTTTTTATGTTTATACAGAAACTTCTGTTGTTTGTCAAGTGTCTCCTCATCGCTCCTAAAAGTTCCAGCGAGGATTAAGGAGCGCTTGAGATTTGAGAGACTTTTGGGACAGGTGAAGTTTTGAGAAAAAAAGTTTTCAAAATCAAGTAAAGGGGACTTCTAAAAACATTCTCTTTTTGCTGTACCATTTTCGTAAATATCATAATTTTATGATATTGTGTTTTTGAGAATGCAGGTTTTTAGAAGTTGTCTTAAACTACAACGATTCGTATTGATGTTTTCTAATAGTGGGCGTATCATGATAAAGTTACAGTTTTAAAGATAAAAATACTGGTGATTTTGTCTTCAAATTTTAACAATCCTCAAGTCATGAGAGATTAAAGCGTATGACAAACCTTGTTTTAACGGAAGTTCCCTTTTATGCAGATCGATTTTGCGTTTTGTACTTGAAATATACCATCCGTGGTTATTAACCGTCACTTTTCACATCATGTCGATTGGTTATAATATTGACGTTGTGTTTAGGATATTCCATTTTTACCAAGGAGGTTATCATGCTTCGTCGAGATTAGACAGAACAAGAAAAACAAACGTTTCATCATTTGCGATTTCATCATCCGAATCCTCGCATTCGGGAACGTTTTGAAGTCTTATGGCTTCATGCCAACGATGAACGTTTTCCGAAAATCGC
>JAIRYX010000107.1 GCA_031267635.1 Planctomycetaceae bacterium | reverse complement strand
GCTGCGGCGGGATTCAACATGAAAAAGATTCTACGCAAACTCTAGCGACATTCTTCTTCTCCTTTACGTGACTTTCACGAATCCGAGAACGGATTCAGAAAATAACGGACACCTCTCTTGCCCGTTCCTTGTCCGGCTGCGCAACTTTCATTCAAGAAACGACGAACCGCCCAGTTCCAAGCTGATTTTTGGGTATTCGCCTTGCTATACCGCTTGGTTTGCGAACCAAATGAACTTGTGGCTGAAGATCGCGATGATGAAATTTTCACTGGAAATTTTTCAGGGACGACTATATAATACTCATTACACTTGATTTTATTGAAAGGGTAAAAATGATTCGTAAGAGAAATCAACAATTATTTTTTTTCTGTTTTTGTATCTGTCTTTTCTGTTTTTGCGTATGTATACATTATACGACAAAATTTTCAGACCAAACAGCGACAACAAATGAAGAAAAACGCCGTAACCTTTTAACAACACCTCTTACAGGACAAATTACTGCGGAAAAATTTTTTTTGGCAAGTCATTACGGAAACTCTGTATGAGGCTTTGCAGAATGAATTTGAACGCTTTACTTCAGTATGTGAACTAAATGATTGTGAAAAAAATCTTCTTAATGTTTTCATGGAATCAAGGTATGGCGGACAATGTTTGGAAGATGATTTTTCGGATGAAAATTTGGAAACAATAACAAATATTTATTTCTTTTTTCCAGGAGAAGAACAAAATATAAAAACCTATTCTTTTTTTTCTCAAAAAGAAAATACGGTTCAAATTACGAAAGTCAGGCTTCCAAATATTTCTCCTCACGGATTTTTTTACTATACTCTCAAGAATGGTTCAAAAAGAATATTATTTGCAATTTTGGATGATGATGGGTCGCTACGTTTTGAAAAAGGAAAAAAAATGTCAATTGTTTTGGGCAATACAGATATAGATATAACGAACATAGATATAACGAAAGCCGATTCTGAAAATTTTCCAGACCAAACAGCGACAACAAATGAAGAAAAACGTCGTAATCTTTTAACAACACCTATTACAGGACCAATTACTGCGGAAAAAGTTTGGGGGCAAATCATTATGGAAGCTCTGTATGAGGCTTTGCTGAATGAACTTGAGCACTTTGCTTCAGTATGTGAACTAAATGATTTTGAAAAAAATCTCCTTAATGTTGCCATGGAATCAGAGTGTGGTGGACAATGTTTGGAAGATGATTCTTCGGATGAAGATTGGGAAACAATAACAAATATTTATTTCTTTTTTCCAGGAGAAGAACAGGATATAAAAACCTATTACTATTCCTTTTTTTCTCAAAAAGAAAATACGGCTCAAATTACGAAAGTCAAGCTTCCAAATATTTCTCCTCACGGATTCTTTTACTATACCCTCAAGAATGGCTCAAAAAGAATACTATTTGCGATGTTGGATGATGGATCACTACGTTTTGAAAAAGGAAGAAAAATGTCAATTGTTTGGGGTAATACAGATATCTGATGGTCTGTGATTCTCTACAAGAACCTCCTTATTTTATCAGCGACTACGACTGGCTAGGACGTGTGACCGCTTCGGCGTCCTTCGCAACCGAACCGACTTGGTCCGCCGCCGTGACCAACGCAAATTACGCCGCCAATACAACCACGTCCCGTAAAACGCTCTCCAAAAATCTGTTCGACTCTCAGGGACGAATGTATCGGCAGGAAGTTTATCAAATCACCTCGTCCGGCACGGCGGGGACAGCCATGACGGTCAATCATTATTACGACCCACTTGGGCGACAAGTCGCTTCCCAACAAACTGGCGGACTTGGGACGGCAACCACTTACGACGCACTGGGACGCGGCGGGACGACTTATCCACTCAAGCCGATTACGGTTCCGGCGCCGCAACATGGACTTACGCCGCTGTGCCGGCACGACCGACGAGCGCACTGACGGCTTCGAGTGACTGTAAAGGGGACGTAACCGACTCTGTACTACTGTTGAAGCGTGGATTTATTGGGTTCGGGTGATTGAGACGATTGAATAGTTGCCTTTTTTCATTTATTCTGCCAGCCGTCCTTTTCTTTTGGCATATCTGACCTATATTATAAAATCAATTCATCATGGACGGGATAATTTACCGTAACGTGCGGTAAAAACTCGCACTTTTTACAACTTATTGTTATTCAGGTATTTGCGTGCAACTTTCTGTTCGATCCAGCGGTATTCTACTTCCGGTCGCGTCGCTTCCTCATGCTCCGTTTTGCGGCGATTTAGGACAAGGAGCACGTCAGTTTATTGATTTTTTGTATCATTCCGGTCAAACGTGGTGGCAGATGTTGCCGATCAATCCGATTGATCGCTATAATTCTCCTTACGCCAGTATTTCTGCTTTTGCGGGCGAACCGCTTTATATCGACTTGGAGCATCTTGTCCAGCAAGGGCTTCTGGATCATGACGATACCGCTCCTCAGACAGGACCGTTGGAAAAAATCGCTTACTCGGCTGCGCGGGATTACCGTAATCTGCGTTTGCGGAAAGCGTTCGACCGTTATCGACGGAATCTCGGGGGAGATATTTTTCGGCAAAACAGCGACCGATTCCGCGAAGAAAATAGTTTTTGGCTGGACGCTCATTCCGTCTTCTGCGCACTCGCCGACCGTTTCGGAACACAGGAGTGGCCCGAATGGTCGGACGTTCATCTCCGTCGGCACAACGAAGAAGCGATCAACGCCGCGAGAAATGTGTTGCGGGAAGATATGGAATATCATCTCTTTTTGCAGCTTGTGTTTGATGTGCAGTGGGGACTGCTACGGGAATATTGTCGTCAACGCGGAATCGGCATGATCGGCGACGTACCGATTTATGTGGCGGCGGCAAGCGCGGACACTTGGGAAAATCGCCATTTATTTCAACTCGACGAAGACGGGAATCTTCTCCGAAGCGCCGGCGTACCCGGCGACAGTTTCAACCCCGACGGTCAGCGGTGGAACTCGCCGCTTTATCAATGGGGAGAACACGAATCGCAACATTATCAATGGTGGCTCAACCGCATGAAACTGACGCTACAGCGTTTCGACGCAGTGCGGTTAGATCACTTTATCGGCTTTGAAAATTATTTCAGTTTGCCGCAGACGGCGAGCGAAGAAGATCGCGGACATTGGTATCCCGGTCCCGGCGCACATTTTTTTGAAGCGGTTTTGAAATCGTTTCCGAATGCGCGGTTGATTGCGGAAGACCTCGGCGTGTTAAGCGAGGGAGTTGTGAATCTGCGGGATAAATTTGCGTTTCCCGGCATGAACGTGTTGCAATTTCATTTTGATTACCGGCACGACGGCGACCCGACGCGGCATTGGCAAAAGAACTCCATTGTCTGCACCGGCACGCACGACACAAATACGATCATGGGATGGATTCACGATATCAGGCACGCTTCCGAGCTGGGGCAATCGCCTTGGGATCGTGATTATTTGACTCATCTGGTGCAAAGTTATATTCCGCATCATCTGTTGTATGAGAATAAAGAAATTTCGCCGGACGACGTGATGGCAAGTTTAGAACATCTGAATGCGTCGATGGTTTCCGCCGACGGATCGCCTGTCCCGGCACGCGAACAAATTCACACGGCGTTATTGCGGATGGTGATGAGTTCGCCGGGCGACGTGGCGATTTTCCCGATGCAAGACATATTAGGACTGGGAAGCGAAGCTCGCATGAATTTTCCCGGCACGTCGGAAGGCAACTGGCTCTGGCGGCTCGACATCTCTCACCTCACGGAAAAACTCGCCGCGTCGCTCAAATCGTTTGTTGTCGAATATCATCGGAATCCGCCGGCGCAAGAACCGATACCGCATTGATGAATTTTTCTGATGATTTCACCTTTCGGGAAGGTAAAACACCGCAGGAAACTCTGGATTGTTTTTTGCGGAGGACTTTACGCCGAGCATTTCCCCCATGAATACCTCCCTAGTGCAACCGGAGGAAACGAACAGCAGGAATAAAAAACTCTGTAAGAGTTTCCCTTGTGCGACCTTCAGTATCTCATGTTACGCATGAGCGATCAAATGTTACGCGTGAGCAATCAAAGCATATCCCAAATTGATCAAATTGATCGAAAGGAAGCCGAGCAGTTTTTCGCAATGATTCCTGTCAAAGGTGGAAAAACTGTTTTTTCGCTTCCCGAATACTAATCGCTCGTGCGTAACAGGAATAGGAGCACATCACCCTATTTCGGACGGAATCAAGACTCTACGCAACATGAGTTATCATACAAATAATTCGGGAAACATCCCAACGGTTTTCGGACTTATCCGAACGGCTTTGGGACTTATCCCAACGGCTTTGGGACTTATCCCAACGGCTTTGGGACTTATCCCAACGGCTTTGGGACTTATCCCAACGGCTTTGGGACTTATCCCAACGGCTTTGGGA
>JAIRYX010000084.1 GCA_031267635.1 Planctomycetaceae bacterium | reverse complement strand
TCCCAATCCCAGAAATCCTCCCTGCAAAAATCAAAGCAAAACCAAACACCAAAACAAAACTAAAAAATGTAGCCAACAAATCAAAAACAAAAAATTGACGTAAACACTAAAGTATCAATGACTTACAGTGGAAACTCTTGTTTGATTGAAAAGGAACTTCCGATATAAGGACACGAGGTATCTGGGGATACACAAATAATGACACTGTTTTAAAAACATATTTCTAAGTGTGAAAAATAAAACTCAATGAACAAAATAGGAATCAACGAATAAATGACAATTTCCTTACCGTGAAAAGTATAAAACTAATAAATTAACAAAATTTAGGAAAATTCCAAATTCCTATTTGTCAGTAATAAGCTAAATTTTATTGTATCACGAAGAAAAAGCATTTCCTTTATCGAATAATGTTACATTTATCGTTGTATCTTCTATGAGTTTCAGACTGATATTATTTTTTTTAATTTTACTGATAATCAATGTTGGCATTGGTTATTTATCGGCAATTCTGTATGGAATGGGACCAACCGATTTGCGCACTTTGATTCAGAGTTTACGCCAAAAACTTTTCAGAGAGATTTTTAAAATCGGAATTTTTTCACGTTTGACGGCAATTCCTAATGCTGTGTCAAATGGATTAAGCAAATATCTCACATTTATTCCGTTTCTGAAGTTTGCAGAAAATACCCTTCCCAAACAAGCAACGACCGAACAAAAGTTGCAAAAAATTTCAGAAATCGCTATCGACAAGCTACTCGACGATGAGGCGAAGGAGATTACCCGAAGCATTCCCGCACCGGAATTGTTTGATGATAATCTCATGAACCTTATATCCAATCAGAGTACGGAAGCATGGACGATTTCAGATAAACATATTGAAACGTCGATTCAAAAACTAAATTTGACAATGATGAAAAACGGTCTGCTTGCCGCCGAAATCGACACGAAATTGCGAGCCGAACGCGGACATGCCGATCTCCAGAAAATCGCCGGATATTGTCAAACGCTGGCTTCGGATTGCAAAAATTTTCTTGAAACGCAATCGAAAATCACGCAAGAAATTCATGAGAATGTCAGCGAAATCAGCGAACTGAATCGTCTGGCTGATGAAACTGACGCGTTGAATCATGAATTGACCTCGCCAATTGAAATGTTTATCAACAACCTGGATCAATTAGTACAATTGCAGGATGCTAATGAAATGTCGGAACGATTGATTATTGAACTCGGTACATTGCGAAAAGCGCGTCACCGCATAAAAGACATTCAAGACCGCGCGTTTTTGACGATCACGGCACACGAACATCGGATGGATTCAATCAATCGTTCGGAAACATTTATTGATCCGGTCTTGGGATTGAATAACCGTATTGCGTTTCAAACGAACCTTTGGAAATGGTGGCAGCAGGAGCGACATAAAAAATCCAAGCTGACGTTTGCTCTTTATGATATTGTCCGTTTCGGAGCGTGGAACGACAAAATCGGCGTTGAAAAATGCGGGCAATTGATTCGGGCGTTGAGCGAACTTATTGAAAAAGATATTGAAAGCAAAGATTTTTTCGGGCTTTATGCCGGAAACTGTTTTGTGAGCGTCTCTTCCAATTGCGGTTTGCGGAAAACGGTCGCTTTTGTAGAGCACATACGTCAGGAAATCGAACAAACACGTTTTCTGGTCGGCGGTGACGCAAAAAATGAAATGGAAGAAGTTGTCTTGCAATTGACGTGTGCCGTCACCGAAGCTGCTGAACAACAAACAGAAAATGATTTAATGATGGTTCTTGAACAAACATTGCAGGCGGCGAAAGCCAACGGACGTAATGTCACCTTTGTCACGGACAGTACGCGAATTCTACCAGTACCGGAGATCGTTGAAGCCCCAGCTTTAGACGTCTTGGTCAAAATAATCAAGGTGAATGAAAACGATCAACAATAACAATAAATATCGTTATTTTTTATACTTTGGAACAATCAGATTGAAATTCCTATTCAACATCACTTAACACGAAATGTTTGACGAACAAGAAATTCTCAAATTCGGGCTCGACCATGTACGTCGGAAAAAATACGATCAAGCCATCGTAATCTTTTCGCGTTTGATCGAGTTGAGTCCTCGATATTCGGAGGCGTATTACTGTTGTGGTAACGCCTACGAACTGCTTGGGAAATACGATCAGGCGTTGGAGTGTTACAATTCCATTTTGAAATATGCGCCGAATGAAAACGCGGCGTATTACAATCGCGGCTGCGCTTATATGAAAAAAGGAGAGCCGCAAAAAGCGATTGAAGAATTTTCTCAGGCAATTTTGCTCAAACCGGATTACGCGAGAGCATACTACAATCGCGGCACGGTTTATTTCGGGCTGGGCAATACGGACGAAGCGTTGAACGATTATCATGCCGCTATTGAAAACGCACCGGACGATCCCGATATCTATGTGGCACGCGGTTTGGTTTATATTATCCGTAAAGATTTGAACTCCGCGCTTGCTGATTATGACCGTGCGATTGAACTTGATGAAAAACATCTCCGGGCACACGGTAATCGTGGAAATGCTCTCGAAATGAAAGGAGAAATTGATGAAGCAATCAAGGAATACAATCATGTCATCGAGTTGAATGATGACGATTATCGCGCGTACATGAATCGCGGATACGTTTATTTTCAACGGAATGAATATGAACGAGCATTGATGGATTATACCCGCGCCATTGAGCTGAATCCGCACAACGTCAAAGCGCGTTGTTGCCGAGGTAGTGTTCACGCGAATCTTGGCAACGCGCAGCGAGCATTGGAAGATTTCGACGTCGCTTTATCGCTTGCGCCGACAAACGCCGAAGTGCTTGTCGGACGCGGGCAAGCAAAACATATTTTAGGCGATATCCAAGGAGCGTTAAACGATTTTGAAGAAACGCTCAAAATCGACCCGACAAACACCAAAGCGTTATACAATCGAGGCGTCATTCATTCCAAAAACGGCGACTTGGCGCAATCGCTGGAAGATTATTCCGAAGTCTTGCGGCAGCAACCGAATAATGCATCGGCATATTGTTACCGCGGCGTCGTTCATACGCGCATGGGCAACATGGACGAAGCATTGAAAGATTACGGACACGCTATCGAAAACAAACCGGACTACGCGATTGCGTGGTACAATCGCGGTTTGGTACGGCGTTTTCAGGGGCAATACGCCGAAGCGGTTGAAAATTTTACAGAAACGATCCGTCTTGACCCGGATTATATTTCCGCCTACCAAAACCGCGCAGTCGTTTACAATTTATTAGGCGACAAAGAAAATGCCGAAAAAGACCTCGCCACAGCGGAAGGACTTTCCATGGTTTTGAAAACCAACGATTATTTCGAGGGGAAAACGCTTAAAGATTTGGTGATAATATAAAATCCAGTTGCCGAACTCTCACAACACCGCAAGTTATTTATTTCGATTAAAATGGATAAAATATGCCGATTTTGACGATGGTATACCTATCTATTTTTTTTTTTGATTTTTTTGGCGTAATCTTTTGACAAAAAAAAATTTCTACTCTTATAATTTTAACTTATTAAATAAATTTATACTCATTAACGCTTGAGTTTTGGATTTTACGTAATGGAACAAACTGAATTTTACGGTACATACTTTTATTCGTTGAGTAATCCCTAGTTATTCATACATGGAGTTTTACGATAGACGAAATAAAAGTGTAATTTCTACTGGGAAAAACAGTAAGGATGCCAGTGAAAACCGAAATTTCAAGTGGGGAGTATATTAAAACCTAAAACTTAAATAATAAGAACTGTGAGACGAATGGATAATAAACCAAGTCTTATTATCATTGAAAATCGCGTTTTTGTCCGCGAATACATCAAAAAGGTTGCACGCCTGCTGAAACCAGTCTTCAAAGTGGTTATTTTTCACTCAATCTCTGAAGTCCTCGTAAAATGTCACGGAAAACGTCGTCCGGACATCATTGTACTTGGCGTTGGTTCATTTGTGTTTGCAGAGGAATCGGTTACGAGTTTGTGGCGGGTTTTTGGAACGCAAACATCAATTATTTTGTTCGACGCAGCCGTAAATTACGCGATTATCCGTATGGTTTTATGCCAAAAACTGGGCGGTTATCTTTCATTTTTTAATTCGCTGACAGATTTTTGCAAAATCATCAAACTAGTCCACGAAGGAAAGCAAGCGATTTCGCAAGCGGAAGGAGAAATTATTCTATTTTCCGAATACCATGCTCACGAACAACTTCACGCTCCAAATTTTTTTCAGCTTTCGCAACGGGAATACGAGTTATTTCGTCACATCGTCAACGGCGATGGATTTCCTGAAATCAGCCAAAAAATGGGAATCACCGCCAAGTCGGTTGAAAACATCAAAACTCGGCTGATGCAAAAGCTAAATGTCCACAGTACAAGTAAGTTAATCTTGGTTGGTATTCGATACGGACTCGGAGCAAGATGAAGACGTTAATATTTTTCTGATTATTTTACACTTTTGGAGAATGAATAAATTTTGCTGATTATTTCATTTTGGGGAGACAATATTTGAAAACGCAATAGAACACTATTACAAACTTGCCCTTATGCCCTTATTTTTGTTACCCAAAAAAATTAGTCCGAAGTTCCAGCGTCTATTTTCACTAACTCTTTGTTCCAGTTCAAGTTATGGAAATATTGATTGTTTTGTACTGGCTACAATGTGATTATTTAGGTACTTTGGGTATGGGTGATGGCTTGGATGTCGTTTAGTAAAGTCTCCTGAAATTTGGTTGGGAGAGTGATCTTGTCGAAGGTAATATTACGCTCACTTGCTATTCGGCAATCGTTCTTGCAAATAGTTGCAAGGTTGCTCAACAAGGTCTGAAAACTTTCGACTTGATGTTCATCTTCTTGGTTTTTTGTATTCTTATCGTTGGTGTTTATTTTAAATTTAACTTTTGCGTTTTGGAATTTTTTATGAGCAACATGTTCGTTTGGTGTTGCGGAGATAACGGGGTTGCGTTTTGTTCTTGTTTGGTCAAGGTTTTCATCGCAAAAAATATACGGCAACCAAGCATGTCGAAGACGCCACACAACATAAGAAGACAACATGCAAATTAAAAATGAGATCGAACTCGTTGTGCAAGATGATGATGAATCGGTCGAATATCAAGCAAGCTCGTTTTCATCGTGCGGAATTTTTTTTCTCCATCGGAAAGACGTTTATAATCGCGCACAATATCCGACGCCTCGCGTTCCTCCGAAGGAATATTGAATATTGGTACGAATCACATAAAAACCATCAAGCTCCGATTCATATTGCATTGATTTTGCATTACGTTGGAATGAAAACCGCCCATTAGTAATTGTCGTTTCAAAATGTTTCGCAACATGATATTTGTGACAATCCGACCAACACGAATGCCGATTTGTGCATCAGTCAATGATTTCCCGTTTTCGTTTCATCTGGTGATTTGCTGCGATAATTCTTTTA
>JAIRYX010000041.1 GCA_031267635.1 Planctomycetaceae bacterium | reverse complement strand
ACCATCGACTCCAACCATCCCAAAAGTGATTTGGAATCGCATCGTGTTTCGATCATTGAAGCATTTCAACACCATCCTCCGGCAACGTCCAAAGAAGCCGCAGCACGGATTGAAACACTGACCGGCGTCAAACGCAGTGAACAACGCGTTCGCGTTTTTATGAAGAACATCGGCATGAAGTTTCGTAAGGTCGGCGCCGTTCCTGCGAAAGCCGATCTGGAGAAGCAAGAGGATTTTAAAAAAACATTCCTAAAGGACAAGCGGAATTATCACGAAGGCAATCAACATTGGTCAAAAAGTGAGTCTCGAATCCCCCTATTATCCTCAAAGTATCTAGTATTTCTCAAATTACCACCAATTCTCGTGTGCGACTCACACGGCTGATATGTTCTCGTCACAATGATGATTAGCGAGTCATCGCCGTTAAAGATAGCTCGTACTGGATTGTTCGTGGGGATCTGAGTAACAACGGAATTATTTAGTAACTCCTGTTACGCATGAGCTATCGTAACTATTCAGTTGCGCAAACCCAATAAATCCGCACTGGCAACTGAATAGTTACCTTCTAAAAAAATACACGGATACTTTTACAAAAAGATGCGGACAATTACAATGGAAAGTACTTACACAGACCTCATGCGTAACCACTACGAATTTCCTCAATTTCTCTTGATATGAAAAATGTCAAATGAAATTACGTGACTTTGTACTACCCAGACGCTCGATACGAACTTATGTGGTTTGATCGACTGAATAGTTACGAAATTAAAAGGTTGAAATTTTTGATTGTTTTATTCCAAGCGTTGCGAGATAATCGGATTCTTTTTGACGCATAACGCGAGAGTCGTTCGGCGTTTGGTCGTCGTAGCCGACTAAATGTAACGTGCCGTGAATTGCGTAAAGTAAAAGTTCGGATTTTTCGTTCCAGCCAAATTCAGCAGCGCGTTCTTGGGCAGTTTCCGCGCTAATCGCTAATTCGCCTTCGAGGTGATTTTCGGATTGTTCTAAAACAAAACTAACGACGTCGGTTGCGTAATCGTGCCCCAAATGACGAATATTAATTTCGCGGATTGTTGCGTTGTCCGTCAAAAAAACACCGAGCCGTCCGGTTTGATAACCGGCGTCGGTGATGATTGTATTGCAAACCGTTAAAATTTGTTGTTCGTCAACTTCAACGTGTTTTTGTTCGTTGAGGATTTCTGTAAGGAATGAAGTCCTAATGAAAAATGGGACTTTGTGAGACATTTAGGGTGAGTTTTTTACCTTTTAAGTTATCTTTAATCTCATTTCGTAACTATACTCATTGCACTTGAAATTTCGGTTTTCACTGATGTCGTTATATCGTAAAATCCGGTTTGAGATCCAGTTGCCTGTACGGATTTAGTTGGTTTGATTGACTGAATAGTTATCTTGTTTCATTCGAGTCTGATGATTTTTTTGAGTTTGTATCCGGGTAGCTGATTCGGTTGTGGCGTGTTGCCAAAATCGAATTGATGATAGAATTTTCAATCGTCCGCAATTCCCGAAGTGTTAAGCCGCTTTCGTCAAATTGCCCGTCTTTCAATTTATCTTCCGAAATATGCCGCACCAACGCCTCAATTTTATTTGGCGAAGCGTCTCGCAACGAACGACACGCACTTTCCGAAGCGTCGGCGAGCATTAAAATTCCGGCTTCTTTCGATTGCGGTTTCGGTCCCGGATAGCGAAAACTTCCTTCGTCCAGCGACATCGTGTAACCTTGATCTTTACTCTGTCGCGCCGCTAACGAATGAAAAAACGAAACCAACGACGTGCCGTGATGCTGTTCCACAAGATCAATAATCGGTTTCGGAAGTCGATGCTGTCGCACCAAGTCCACGCCGTCTTTCACATGCGCGACAATCACCAGCGTACTCATTCGCGGCTCTAACGTGTCGTGAATGTTATTGCCCGGCGTTTGGTTTTCGGTGAAGTATTCGGGATTCAAAATTTTTCCGATGTCATGGAAATACGCTCCCACGCGAACTAATAATCCGCGTGCTCCAATTGCCTCGGCAGCCGTTTCGGCAATAGACGCAACTTGTAGCGAATGACTGTAAGTTGCCGGCGCACGTCGCGTCAATTCATGCAACAATGGGTGCGACGGATCGCCAAGTTCGAGCAAACTAATATCGGTTAAAATTCCACATGGATGTTCAATCAAAGGCAAGAGCGCTGTCATCAAAATTGCGGCGGCTAATGTCCAACTTGCATTGAGCGCGGCAAATGTGAAAAGAATCTTTGTGATTTCCTGACCTTCCACCATTTCAATAAAAAACGTCAGCAAAAATGCAATCAAACCGCCAAACGAACCGACCATCACCAATTTCGTGCGGCTTCGCAAACGTCCAAGATAAATCACGATTGCCGCCGTTACGCCGACAAATAAAATCATCGTGAAAATCGAATTGGTTTGCGACAAGGAAACAACAAACGACACGATCATCGTTGCTACTAACGAAAGTTCCCACGAAAACGCAATCGCAACGCCTTGTGCCAGCAGCAAAATCGGAATCAATTCCAAATTGGAAACGTTAGGAACAAGCGAATGCAGCGTCGTCGCCGCAACGACAGTCGCCACGACCAAAATATAAAAATAAAACATTCCCCATGCCGTTTTCGGTTTCCGACGCTCGCGGCGATGTAAAAAAATGATGGCTAAAATCGACATCGCCAACGTTAAAAAGAACACGCCGCAAAACCGCAATGTTTTTTTGTAAAGCGTCCGATGTTGCAAACGCTCATCATATTCCGCTTTCAAAATGCGAATTTCACGCCCCATAATCGGTTGACCGGCTTGTACCAACAGATTCCCAACTGCAAATTCCCGAAACAATTCTCCACGCGGCGTTAATTTCAATTGTCCCGCTAATTCGTCGTGAATCAATGTCGTTTGTTCTGGCACTTTCATAATACTCGGCGAAATTACTGTTTCCAGCGGCGTTGCGGGATAGGTTGGATCTGCGTTCGATTGGGTATAGTCGTTGGTTTCTTCAATTGGCAGATTGGCATTTTTCGGTACATTGTCATTTACTGGAAGCAACGGTAAATCGGATGTTTCTTTTACTTCCAGACTTTCAGGCGACAAATTGAGCAAAGAAGAGTTGTCTGACGGTAACGATTTTATGTTTTCTTGTTGCGGCTTATTTTCTGGAGGTTCCGGCAAAGGCGGTAGCGTTGCCGAAGTGGATGGTGTCAAAACCGAAGTTGTTGTCGGCGGCGACGCAAGCGATTGTTGTAACGGCGTATGCTGTAACGCTGGAATGGTTAAAGACGGCGGCGTTTCTTCCTGCCAATAAAATTGCGTGTTACAAATGAGGTCGCGTTCTGGAACGTCGTATTCTTCGTAGGGAAACGGCGGATTCCATGCTTGTGTCGCAATACACATTGCCAATGTGGACATTACAATCAAAAAAGCGTATTTGCGAATTTCAACGTCTTGCAATGCGTCCACGACGTGCCGAACCAATCCATAATACGTTACATGCGCCGCGACTCGTTCCGCCCGCGTGCGAGGACGCGAACCTTTTTCTTCCGTTCCGTCCGCCTGTATCGCGTTGAAACGATATTCACCCGTTTTGGAATCGGACGACGTAATGTGTTCGGAATCCATGCGTTGATGTTTGGAAGTTGTCATTATTATTCACCACGAAAGACACAAAGAATCACGAAGTTTTTAGAAAAAAATAAAAATTGCCTGATTATTTCGTTTTGGGAAGAGTCGAGGACAATATTTCTCATCTTTTATTTCTGCGATGTAAAACGGTACGCTACAGAGTAAGTTTTTTTGAAATTTATAAAATACTCAAACCCAATTATACCACTTGATTTGAGTTTATTTTAGTGGTTTCAAATTTTTCCATTGTTGTTTCTTGTGTTTTCAAATATTGCTCTCAAAAAAACAAAATAATCAAGAAATTTGAAGTGGACACAACATTGCATATAAAAAACGTTTGTTTTTACTCAAGTGCTTGCTTTTCAATAGTTTACAAAAAAACGTTCTGGAACTCCGGATCAATGAAAACGGATGCGATTTTGTGTTCAGAAAGAAAAATCATGCCGTAATCAGCAATCATGACATGAGCGAGTTTCTTCATTGGTAGAGCGCGGCAGCGGATTTTAATTATTCTTTAATATATGTACAAAATGTATTTTTTCCTGATTTCATCAGTATCTGAAAAGACTTTACCTACTTTTACTAATATTACATACGTCAAAGACCTTTTTGTTTAGTCGCATTTTAAAATTTGCAAAAGTTAAGTTATAAATATTATAGTGACATTCATATCAGTTATACTCATCGCACTTGAACTTTAGGAACAAAAGTGGCTTTGGGGACATAGTGAACGATAAACACACAAAATCTTAAAAACAAAATTTTCAAGTATGAAAAGTATAACAGCTAAATCGTTATTCAAATTATGATTATGATTATGATTATGATTGTAAAGAAAATTGACGGTCACGCAATGATAGCCGTTTTGACACCGACTAACATAACATGACCGTCAATTTTCTTTCGATTTCAATTTAATCAGTTAACGTCGCGAAGATATTTGTGGATTGCTGCACCAACATCGCATTGCAAAGTTTGAACTTCTTTTTTGTCTTTGATTTCTATTTCATAGGGAGTCAAATTCTTGTCAGAATATTTGGCTTCTATGTATGAATAAACTTTACCTCCCTGAATGCTTTTGATACCAAAAGGGTCTTCGACTTCCTTGCCTCCTTCATCTTTCAATTTTGAAATCAGGATTTTGTATTTTCCGGCAGGAATGCCATTTTGACCATAAGTCATTAAAAACGCTTTCCCATGAGCGTCAGTGGTGGCGGAACAACCTCCCGCGTATTTGTCGGTATTTCCAATTGGATTGAGAGAAACCATCGCATCTTCCAGCGGCTTTCCTTCCTGAATCACGCTGATTTCACACGGGTAAATCTTGGGAAAATCTCCTGGAAGACCGGGGGATTGTCCACAGCCGCAAATCGAAATGAGCGTGAATGAAACACCGGCACAAAATATCCAAAATAATGTTTTCATTTGTTATTAACTCCTCTTCTAAAAGCAAATGTCATGGAATCGAAACACTCTCATTGCCGTCAATTGATCCCAAACCTCCCCATATCCCCAATGGACTGATTCCGGCTTTCCAGTGTTCCAAATGAGACGGCATACCGCCGGTATCAATATTATCGCTGATAAAATGCACGCTTCCATCCAGAAAACCGGCATTAACTCCTCCTGTGTGATTGCTTTGTGCACTAAAGAATCCCCAATTGCTATCATCATTAGACCTTGCACAACTGGGACCGTTGGGGGGCATGACTGTACCAAATACAATATAGGAGGGAGTTGCGTGAAGATGGCGTCCGCAACGCCGGTCATGTTCTAAAATCATTGAACACACGGATAAGATCCGAAGAACCAATAATTTATGACCAGTCCGACAACGATTTTGTGCATCAATTCTGTCTTTGAAAAGCGAATTCCTTTTCTCACTAATCTGCTACACCAAGTCCGCAATGATAAATGATTCCGTTCTATCTTTTGTGTGTTCTTTTTCGATACCGTCAATATATCAGGATTAAACC
>JAIRYX010000434.1 GCA_031267635.1 Planctomycetaceae bacterium | reverse complement strand
ACATGCGTCGGTCTGGTTCTCATCGGCAACGCCAAACGCCAACGGCATACAAAACAACACCGCCGCAACAGTTAAAATTCGATACATTTTTCTCTCCTGAAATGTGAGTTAGGTTTGTTATACCGAAGCCGATATGGGCGATATGCTTCGCTCTTGAGCAACCGCTTCACGTTGTTGCGCTACCGTAATCAGCTTCGGAAATTTTAAAACAGCTTGAGCATACACTTTCGATGGTTGCAGGGGGGACGCTTTCCCTACTTCCACAATTTCCTCTAACCACTATAAACGATTTTTTTTATTTCAGCAACCTTCCAACGGACACTTTAAATGATTTTTTTCGCCTCCGCAGCTTGCAGCGGACGATTTAAACGATTTTGTAACACTATTCCGTTGCCCAAACCCAATAAATAAGGGCGGCAATAGTAATATCTTTCGGATAGTCAGTCAATGGAGACGTCGTCATTAAGATTGTTACTCAGTGCGGATTTATTGGGCTTGAGCGACTGAATCGTTGCTTCTTTTTAATACAATGGCTGATAAGCCGACTGATTTTCATAAAGCCAGTCTTTGATGTAATCGCGTTCACTTATCGGAAACGACTCTTCTGTTTGTTTCGGCAGGGGTTCACGTCCATTACCGACAATCAGAACACAATCGTTGTCTTTCATTCGGGCGAGTATTGAAGAAATCGCGTCGGCGCGGTTACGGATGATTCGTACTTTATTTGTGCCGCCGACGCTTTGCAGCATGTCGCAGAGCGAGCGATTCGGTCGCTCGGTTGTCAATGATTCCGCCGTCAAAACGATGTCGTCTGCCATCCGGCACAGCGTTTCGCCGATTTTCTGCCGTTTTGCCGAAGTCGCACATTGTCCGCTCGCTCCAAAAATACAATACAATTTGCCTTCCGTTACATCGCGTAATGTCGCAAGATTCGCGGCAAGGTTTTCGGGATGTTGTGCCGAATCGATGAAGACGCCAAAGCGTTGACCACATTCCACTCGTTCCATGCGTCCCGGAATGCTTTCGACCCGCTCAATACCGCGAACCGTTTGCGTGAGATCAATTCCTTGACTTATGCCAAACGCCGCCGCTGTCAGACAATTATAAATATGCGATTCGCCGATAACTCGCGTACAAATCGGCATGGTTTCAGAACCGGCTGTGATATAAAACGTTTGATCCGCCCGCGATTTTTCTAACAAAATTCCGCCGACTCCGCAATTTTGCCGCTGCAAACCAACCGTCAAAACAGGTTGAGCGATGCGCGGAATTGTCTCGTGAACTATCGGATCATCCGCATTGCAAATAACGACCGCGTCTTTTTTTGCGTAATGAAGAATTTGCAATTTTGTTTGACGATAACGCTCGACCGTTTGGTGGTAATCAAGATGATCCGCGCTGATATTGGTCAAACAAACCGCGTCAAATTCAATACCGCTAAAATAATTTTGATCAATCGCGTAATCGGACGCTTCCAACACAAGATGTTTGCAACCGTTGAGCGTCATACGCGAAAACCAATACGCCAATTCGTTTGCGGGCGGCGTTGTCACGATTGAAGGATACATTTTTTCACCGTCATAAATGCCGACCGAGCTGATTATTCCGACCGGACGTCCGGCTTCGGCTAAAATTCCCGCAATCAAAAACGCCGTTCCAGTCTTTCCATGCGTTCCGGTTACGGCGGTGATTTTGAGATTTTCGGCAGGATTGCCGTAAAGTTTTTGACAAAGAACCCCATACGCCTCGCGCGAATTAAAAACTGTAAAATGCGGCACATTGACGCCGGAAATCGGACGCTCGGACAAAATCGCTTTACATCCGAGCCGCTGCGCCTCGTTGATGTGATCGTGACCGTCATCGCATCCTTGACCGTCCTGATGCTCGGAAACGAGAGCGACAAACAAATCGCCGCGACGAAGCGTGCGAATATTACACGTGCAAGAGTTGATCCAAACATCCTCGTTTGTCGAACTCGATTGCAAATTCAATGTTTTTTGTAAAACAAGCGGTTGTCCGTTTCCAGTGAAACCGAACATTTTTGCCTCCATGTTTTGGCGTCAAATCGTAAAAAAGAATTTCAATCTTTTGAGATTGAAACTTAACTCATAAGCTTAATGATACGTATTTTTTCCTGAAGTTCCAATAATACTTTACCAAGAAAGCGGAAAAGTTTTGATTTGTTTCTGGAGGTATACATATTATCAATATATTATGTTTATATTATCTATATTTTTATATATAACACGCATCCACGAAATCGTTTTTATTATTACGTGAATTTTGCCTATTTTAAATTTTCATGTCAAGAGATATTTTTGTGTTGCAAATGACTCACGTTTTTCAGCCACAAAGACATGAAAGATTACGAATAAAAGTAGGATAAAATAAATTCTACAAACTGTTGTTGAAACATAAATTACGTCGCAAAATATTCGTACTATACATTCTACGGTAAGAAATTGCCATTTATTTCGTTGCTGATATTATTAGGATGAAATATAAAGTGCAATTTCTCGCCATAGAATGCATAAATCATAAAATAGATAAATTTTAACGAATGCTATCGTTTTCCATCAATTTTGCCTAGTATTAAAGAAAAATTTTTTCCTTTTGCTATTTCAGTTTTTTGAAAAATGTTTATATTGTTAGTTAATCACTGTAGAAACTCAATGGATTTTTAACGATATAATGAAGAAAGAATGGTTCAAAAAAGGCATCTGGTAAAATAGGAACATTAGCCGGATTGTTTATTGTTATTGTCGGGTATTGCAGTTGGAGTTTGTGTTTTTACGGTAACATCTACAAAGGTTGACAATTTTTGAGTGGAAATCAATTGTGTATTGAAAATGACACGTTGAATTTTGGTGAAATGATTGCTGGAGAAAGTAAAACCGGAATTTTCAAATTGCATAATCTCGGTGGTAAAACTATAGTGATTTTGGGAAACGATTAAAAAACATACGCAAAAATAAGCAAGAAATTTTTCGATTAAAACTATATAATTTATG
>JAIRYX010000131.1 GCA_031267635.1 Planctomycetaceae bacterium | reverse complement strand
GAATTAAAACCGTTCGTTCCGCAATTTACGATTATTTTTATCAACTTGAATTGGTTTCCTTATGACCGTTTGCCCGGCAAGCCGGAAACGCAAGCGATTGCAGAAAGCTTAAAACGCGCAACCGACGGCACCTTTGCCGAAAATTTGGGACATGTTTTGAGCTATTTGAATCCGCTGCCGCTTGACGCTCATATTCGCGACATTGCCGCCCAGATCGCGACTTACTGCGTTTGGACGTCGGACATATCGAGGGATCAATTTCAAAACGCCATTCAAAAAACTTTTACAAGACAAGAAGGTATCAATATGTCAGGATCATTTGTCAAAGAAGCTATGTTAAAAGGTGAATTACAAGGCGAATTAAAGGGCGAGCTAAAGGGTGAATTAAAGGGAAAAATTAATGCAATTTTGATTGTTTTACGCGCTCGTTTTCATGAAGAAGTTCCGCACTCTGTTATTGATTCGTTGGAACAGCGGACAGACGCGGTTGCTCTGGAATCGTTAGTCGTTCTTGCGGCAACGTGTTCTTCGTTGGACGAATTTGCCGAAGCGGTGAAATAACGCGACTGATGGCTCTTTATAAATCCACACTGGTCAACAATCTTAATGACGACGTCTCCATTGACTAGTTATCCAAAAGATCTTACTATTGCCGCCCCTTATTTATAAAATTCCTCATTAGTAGCTAACCAATCCCCAAAAACTCGCCCTTATGTTTAGATGATGACATTTTAAAATTTGTCTCTCACAAAGATGCCAAGAACGCCAAGGGATTCTAAAAAATAACTCCTTTGTGCCTCCGTGCCTTTGTGAGAAAACATTATTACTGCCGTGCGGGTTTATTGGGGTTGGGCGACTGAATAATTACGCTTGATCTTCATTTGTAAAACCGAAACCCCAAATAAATGTAAAGAACATGAAACATTCATCCCATTATCCATTCCGTGCCAGTAGGACGGTCTTCAAGCGTGACACCGATCTCTGTTAGTCCGTTGCGGATTTTATCGGCGGTGGTAAAGTCTTTCGCCTTTCTTGATGCGGCGCGGAGTTCAATTAAAAGTTCAATAAGTTTGCCGACGAGTTCCGTGTCGCCGGACGACACTTTTTCTTTCGGCGGATTACGGAACAAACCAAGCGTCAACGCCAATTCCCGCAAGACCATTGCGGCACGTTTTAGCGATTGTATTTTTTCGGCGTCCGGTTTGTCGGTTTCCAATTTGTTGTCGTCCGCAAATTTATTGAGTAGCCGTAACAAATCAAACAGAACGCCAATCGCCCCGCCCGTATTGAAATCATCGTCCATCGCTTCAAGAAAACGATTCCGCTGTTCCGCGACTGATTGCAAAAATTCGTTATTAGATGAGTCAATGTCCCCATTTTTACGTTGTATCGGCGCATTGATCTGATAAAAACTTTCGTTGGTTATTCGTTGATGACGCTTGAAAAACCGATAAAAAGTATCAAGCGCCGTACCAACTTCTTTTAGCCGATCAATGCTATAATCAATCGGACGGCGATAATGCGTCGAAAGTAAAAAGAACCGGATATTTTCCGCATCGAACTCCTGAAGCATATCACGAAATGCGCTCGCTCCTTTCGATTTACTGATTTTTCCTTCTTCCTGCGGTTGCAAATCGTCTGTGTTTGCCTCGCGGGTATTGCGCCCGCCGACTTTCCCCGCTTCGTTGGACGCTTGCATCAATCCGTTATGCATCCAATACTTTGCCATCAGACAACCGTAACGCGATTCGCTTTGCGCGATTTCATTTTCATGATGCGGGAAGACCAAATCCAATCCGCCGCCGTGAATGTCAAACGTTTTGCCAAGAATCGAGCCGCTCATCACGCTGCATTCGATGTGCCAGCCCGGACGTCCTTTGCCCCAAGGCGAAGTCCACGACGGCTCGTTCGGCTTTGCCGATTTCCAGAGAGCAAAATCAAACGGCGAATGTTTTTGCTCGGCAGTTGAACCGCCTTCGCCCAACATTTGTTCAAGATTGCGATGCGACAATTTTCCGTAATCGGCGACTTTTTGTACATCAAAATACACGTCGCCGTCTGCCGGATACGCAAAACCTTTGTCGATCAACGTTTGTGTAAAGTCAATAATTTGCTGCATGTACTCGGTGGCTTTCGGGAAATGATCGATATTATCGCGTACCCCCATTGCGTCGAGATTTCGCATATAATCCGCCGTCATTTCTTCCGCAACTTGCGGCATTGGAATCCCGCGAGCGTTGGACTCGGCAATGAGTTTGTCGTCCACGTCAGTAATATTAATGACAAAAGTAACGTCGTAACCGTTATAAATGAGATAACGCTTGATTGCGTCGAAAATCACCGGTCCAACCATATGACCGATGTGACTTGGTTTGTAAACCGTCGGTCCGCAAAGATACATTCCCACTTTTCCCGGCGTAACGGTTTGAAATTCTTCTTTACTCTTGCTCAACGTATTGTAAACGCGAATCATAACGCATATCCTATCGTTTTTGTTGTGACAATCATTTAATAAAAAAATCAATTTCGGACGAACACACAAGTTCGCCACTACGTAAATAATGTATCATTCTGCCATTTGTGGGATTTCGCCGATTTCATTTAACCGCATTTCGCCGTCTGTAATATTTCCGAACAGACGCGACCTGTTTTGTACGCATATTGTTATGAAATACAACCCTGTCTGCGAATAATCACACATCTTTTCAGGCCGGATGGAACGGCGATGATGTAGTTCTGGATTGTATGACATTTTCGCCTGAATAGTGTTTTCATTTAACACAGTCGAAATCCTTGTCTTCTTTAATCGTTTCCATATTTTATCAATTCTTTTGGATTTCTGGTTTCAATAACGGCGTATCCCTTTTTAAGGTTTACGGCGTTATATCTTCTGATTTTGCTTAAAGCATATACAGACTTGTTATGTGCCGTTTTTCTTGTTGCGTTACAACAATTTATCAAAACATTATATTTTAAAGATTTTATTTATGATTGGAATTTTATTTACAATAATACCAATACCAACCGACAACATAAATACAGTTATTAATTTTATAACGGATTCCTGTATAACTTTTTCTAATACCATTAATAGTTTTAGATGTATTATATATACTATCATTATTGTACTTGCTGTTAATTCGATAAAATTTGGTTTTGAGAATTTTAATTTTGTGAAAAATACAAATACGGTAATAGAAAAAGTATTACTAATATATTATCATAAAAATATTCACAATAAAATATAGGATATATGTTTTTTACCATATAAAATTGATAGGATACTACCGCGATATACATTGCGGCTAAAACAATTATATTTACGTATTTTGATATTTTCTCTCTGACTATTTGCAAAACACCTCCAATTAAAAAATATGATAAATGTGTTTCCAGTCTAAATATTTGCGGAATGTACTGGGATAATAATGTGTTCCCATGAAGAGCCATAAATATATTATACCGTCAACAAGTAACTGCAACATAACCAACAGTCCCGATAAATAGAAAAATATTTTTTTATTGTTTATAAATATTCTATCTATATATGGAAAAAGTATATATATAATTATTAAAGAACCGAAGAACCAAAACTGGCTAAAATTTCCGCCCTGAAAAAATAAGTTAATAATAGTCTCATAAAAGGGGTTTATAATTTGTTTCTTATAGGCAAACCACAAAATACACCATAGTATACTCGTCGCACTTTAAAAATCGGCTACTAATTATTTTGAGGTATATGGAAATTTTCGGTGAGTAAAGTGCGCAGTAGCGTCTTGTAATTTCTTATATTTTTGAAGAAATCTTGACATGCTTGCTTGAAGTCTGCGAAT
>JAIRYX010000126.1 GCA_031267635.1 Planctomycetaceae bacterium | reverse complement strand
GAAATCCTCCCTGCAAAAATCAAATCAAAATCAAACACCAAAACAAAACTAAAAAATGTAGCCAATAAATCAAAAACAAAAAATTGACGTAAATACTAAAGTATCAATGACTTACAGTGGAAACTCTTGTTTGATTGAAAAGGAACTTCCGTTGTAAGGAAAATGAGCATTTTGAAGAGATTTTTGTGAACGAAGGACACATATACTGATCGTTTGTCGTTTTTTGAATAATTCTTTTTTCGTTCCTTTGTGCTGCCAGACATGCCGTTCTATTTTTTCAATATTAGCACGACGCCCCTTACTTTGCCAAAGCGTTTTCACCAAAAGATATTGTTTTTGTGCAAGACGTACCGAACCGCCAAGCCATGAGATTGTTCGTTTTGCGTCGTCGAATTGCAAAGGGATTTCAGCGTGTTTTGATTCCGGCAACGTTTGGCGGATTATTTCGTCTTCTTCCGCTAACAATATTACGAGCCGTTGAACGTGATGGTCAATTTCCTGCCGGATTTCTGGATAGGTGTGTTGTTTTTTCGAGGTCATTATTTTCGTCCGTGCCGAAAAATGTATGATAGAATTATTTCAGCGCATGAAAAAAGGGCGTTGGTCGTTTGCCGTCAACCCAGCTTCGCCAAAAGCATCAACGACGACAAGACCACGCCCGATTTCTCGGACGTAGCAACACTGTCGCTCGTTGATTCAAATTTGGCGATTTGGGTTGAGCGATTATCTACTTAACCGATTGTATGTAATGAGTTATGTTTGCATTGGATTTTGTGTTTTATCAATTAAAATTTTGAAATATATTTTTCACACTTTAAAATTTGGTTTCCATTAAAATAAAGGACTTTAGGAACATTGCATGAGGAGCACTGTCTTAAAAAACGAATTTTCAAGTGGGATGAGTCTATCAATTCAAATTTTGAAACATTCCTTGAAAATGAAATCTATTTTCATTTTATTATATCACAAGAGAGTCATTAGAAACAGTACAAAGTAAAAAATTAGGGCGAATTCAATTCGCCCTAACAGATGTTTTCTTCTCGCAATTTCGGCGGGATATTTTTATTTTTCCGCTTCCGCCGTAATTCTTTTTTCTCTCAACGTTTCCGGCACAGAGAGCGTTTCGGAGAAATCCATGCGGGATTCGTGCAGGGCGGATGCGGTCAGAGTGGGGGTTAATGGCAGGTTTAACGTTGTATTTCGGTCGTTCATGATTTCGGTTGAGGTATGCGGATTCGGATTGCGGCGTAATTTTGCTCGCGATGTGTCGAGCGTCAGCGTTAATTCCGTTGACCAGCATCCGCGTTTGTCCGGCGTGATAATCCAGTGCGGCTGCAACGCGATTGACTGCTGCACAAGTTCAAAACCGCCTTCCGACTGACTCACCGTTTCAACAGGAAACGCATAAAAATCACTCGGCGTAAGCGTATCGAGCGAAACGTCGATTCCAAGCCACTCGTCGGTCATGCGGAGATGTTTGGCGTGTTTGAGATTGAGCGGCGTTCCCAAATGTCCAAGTCGGTTGTCATCCGTATCGGAAAAATAACGATCCTCCGCACCGCCGGGAAGTCCCGCAAAATTTAATTCCGTCGCGAAATGAAAACGATACTCGCGCGGCATTCCGCTCAATTGATACAACACCCGCAATGCCGGACTGTTTGCCGTCATTGTCACCGTCTTTTGCACTTTGACCGGAACGCCGTAAACAAGTCCTTCCGTTTTGAGAATAAGCTGCGCTTGCGATTCCGTGCGGTACAATGTCGCGTGATATTCCGATTGATGCAGCGTACTGTGTAGCCGCTGCCGACCATTCCGCACATCGTCAAAATTCGTGTCGCAATCGTAAAATAAATCAACAAAACATTTTCGCGGATAAGAATCGTATTGCAGCCGCGAGTCCAACCCCTCTTGTTTGAACACGACACGATCATGAATACTTGCGCAATCGTTGCCGTGACCGTTGTTTTTTCCGCCGTCAAGCACGGTGCGATGATACGCTTCGTTTCGTCGAGCAAGCGTCGCGCCGAGATTATGACAAATTTCCCGCACGTCCAATTCGTACATCGTTCCGCCTTGATTCGGCGCGAACCATGCCAAAAGTTCATTATTGGCAATGCGGATTTCTTTATGACCGTCAAAATTGAAGTCGCGCACGTCCGCCTCAAGATAAGAATCGTCGTATCCTGAAATTTCGTCGATTAGATTGTCCGCCTGAATCAAATGATGATAAACCGCGTTGCGAAGGTGCGGCAGATACACGCCGCCAAACGCTCCGTGCCAATAACTGCAATTACACTGACCGCGATACAAAGCGTCGAGCGCCGCTTCGATTTTCTGCGCATGTTGCGAGTCCTGACGTAAAAGCGTTTGTGATTCCGAAATGTTGTTTCCGTGCGCGGATTGTTCTTCGTCAAGGACTTCTTTAAGCCGCAGACTGGTCGCCATCATGCGCGAATACATGTCGTTGGTTTCGGGATAACGGATTTTGAAATTCCGCCAAAATCCGCCGCGTATATATTTTTTTAACGTCGAAAGTTTTGGATCGCGCGTCATTTCTTTTTGCAGATCGGCAAGTTCGTTTTGGCGTTCCGGCGGCGTCGCCCATTCGGTCATCTCGCGGTAACTTCCGTCAGGAAGATAAATTTTACCGAGCGGTTTCATCGTATCAAGAATTTCCGACGGCGTTGTCGTCACGAGCCAATCCGAATTGTCGCGCAATGCGTCAAAAAAATGATGCAGCCAATATTCGTTATAAACATGATGATAAGTGTTAGGCCACGTTCCGAATTTCTCGCCATCGTCGCCGTGCACTAATACGGCATTTTCAAACGTGTCGGCGTACTCCGCGAAATAACGAATTGTTTCGTCGATATTTCCAAACGGAATCAAATACCGTAGCCGCTCGCTGCCGGGAAAAATCGACATTGTGCTACCGTCGTCTTCGGTCAGATAATGCCGCGACAGTTGATTTTCATCAAGACTCGCATTGCGAAAATGACAATCATCAAGAATTGTGTATTCTATTTCCGCAGCGGCAAGGTCGCGGACATACGATTGTTCCCAGACTCGTTCCGGCGTCCACATTCCGCGAACAATTCCGCCGATACGATTTTCGAGCCACGACTTGTATTTTTTGATTTGTCCGATTCGGTCGCGCGACGGAAGCATTGCAAGAATCGGTTCGTAAAACGCTCCGCCGATTATTTCGATTCTGCCGGATTTCACCAATTCCGCTAACCTGTCCACGTATTCAGGATGTTTCGCGTCGAGCCATTCCATAAGTGACCCGCTTGTGTGCAGCGCGAGTTTCAATGTGTCGTATTGTTCAAAAACGTTCAGGAACGGAAGATAACTTTCCTGATACGATTGTTCAAAGACATTTTCAAAATTTCCGATGGGTTGATGATTGTGCAACGCAAAAATGAAACGAATCGGACGCGGCATGATGAACCTTTATGTTTTGCAAATTCTTATTGAGAGGAATATTTTATCAAATTTGATAAAATCACAAAAGTTTGTTTGTGGATTATCTTTATCATTTTAACCAGTTCAACTAACATAACTTATGGTCGCATGTCATGTCGGATAAAATCAGCAAAATCTAACAAAAAATCGTCATTTCATCCAAGTCCGCCATATCAAAATAAATTAACAAAATCGAAATTTTAAGAAATGTTCACGAAATATAAGAAACAATTTTCAATAGTCTCGAACATATTTTTCGTGTAAAGATTAGTGATTGTAGTGTTTTTGTTGCTTGCTGTAAAAAATAGAATACTAACGGTTATTATTGCGCCCGCTGACGTATTTACTGGTTTTCTGGTTCAATTGCTATTTTTTTCGGTTTTATTTTCACGATAACGCTAGTAAGAAAAACGCTAATGAATAGCGTGAGACAAAAATTAAAAACAGCAACTTGATATAAAAATATCAGGGAGGAACAGCTATGAAATTTCTCCAACGCAACAAGATGAATCGGGGGGGGGGGGGTACGGAAAATGGGGTACTTGGATATTTTGTTTTGAAATCCTTTTTGTTCGTATACATGTTGTATACGTTAGCGATGATCGCAGGATGTACGAGTGTTCCGAACAGTCAGACCGTTTCTCCGACGCATTTCCAAAACGTTCGCCATAAGCAGCGGAGCAGTATGGAAGTCATTAACTATAAACGGCTCGGTCAAACCGTACCTGATCTTTATCGGATTGGTCCCAAAGATACTTTGGGAATTTTCATTGAAACCGTCGTCGGCAACTCTGATCATCCGTTTCCCGTTTATCATCCCGATCCGTCCACTAATCTTCCGCCGGCGGTCGGTTATCCTTATACGGTTGGAGACGATGGCAATTTATCATTGCCGTTAATGCAAGTACCGATTCATGTTGATGGCTTAACGTTGCCGGAAACAGAACGTCTCATTCGGGAAACCTATATTGATGTTCAGCAAATTATCGGCAAAGACGCGCGAGTTTCCGTTTCGTTGATTCGTCCGCGAACTTATCATGTGGTCGTGATTCGTGAAGACGTTACCCCCGACGATCTGAGATACACTAGAAATAGTCAAGCGAGAGATTCCACATTTATCAATACGGAAGATCGCGGAACAGCGACAAATCTGGAATTATGGGCGTATCAAAACGACGTTCTTAACGCTTTGAACAAGTCTGGCGGAATCCCAAGTTCTCGTGCGAAAAATGAGATTTTAGTTTTACGCGGCGGCGTTGATAATATACCGGAACAAGATTTGTTTATCCGTAATACGAGCGGCAATGATAATACTAATTCCGTATACGTCAACGGCAATCCCAACATTATTCGTATTCCGCTTCGCGCACAACCGGGGCAAACGTTTCCCGATTTAGCGTCGGACGATGTGATTCTTAAGGACGGCGATATTGTGGTGGTTCAATCGCGTGAAGGTGAAGTTTTTTATACCGGCGGTTTGCTGCAAGGCGGCATGTACTCCATTCCGCGAGACTTCGATCTGGACGTATTCGGTGCGATGTCGATGGCAGGCGGTTCTGTGGCAGTAGCGGCTGGCGGTTCAAGTATTGTTAGCGTTAGAAACGCGGTTGTTCCGCCGACGCGATTGTTAGTGGTACGCGAAGTCAACGGCTATCAACGTGCGATCCGAATCGATATGAAAAATGCGATAACAGACCCGTCGGAACGAATTTTGATTCAACCGAATGATTTAATCCTTCTCGAATATACGCCGATGGAAGTTGCAATCAATATGTTTTTAGGTACGTTTAGTTTGCGGCTGGACTTGCAATCGCTCTGGAACTAATCAGGCGTTTTTTCAAAAAATAATATATCCTTTCTTCCTTTGTTACGGGGGAAAAAAAATGCCCCATGTTTTTTACTCCCCCGTTATTTTCTCCCGATTTTTTATATAAGCAGGCAGCGACAAAAAGCAAGAATACAAGGCCAGGTCTGTGGATTTGTTCAGACGTTATGAGCAAAGAAATAGGCGTCTTGCAATTGTCCTGCCTGTTATTTTTTCTGGTTATTTCGTATTCTTGGAGAGGTTTTAGAAGTTTCCAAAAGTAAATTATTCTCTGGATTTTTCCGCCAAGAAAATCAAGGGACGCTGAAAATTTTAATCGTCAGGCGGGGGTTGTTGGATTCCAATAATCGCATATAATTATGATTCTTTGTTGTATTTGATGGTTAAAACAGTCGAATAAAATTGCAAAGATAATCGACGAAAAAATAAACTTAAATCCTTGAGTGAATAGGAGATATCAAATGTCACGGGTTTGTGAATATTGCGGAAAAGGACGAACATTAGGAAACCAAATGACGACTCGCGGAAAGGCGAAATATCTCGGCGGTTTCGGAACCAAAGTCACCGGCTTGACTCGTCGAACGTTTCAGCCGAACTTGCAAAATGTTCATATTACGACAGAAAATGGAACCAATAAAACGGTACGTGTTTGTACGCAGTGTATCCGTAGCGGCGCCGTAAAGAAACGTGTGAAAAATTCACCGTTCCAAATTAAAGAGAATAAAAATAAGCCCAAAGACAAGAAATAATAAAATCTTGCTGATTATTTCTCGCTTTGGGGGGAATCGAGGACGAAAGTTTCTTTTCTGAAAAGATGAAAATTCTCCCCAATTATGACAAAGCATTTATACCGACAACGTCGATTCAGCGGCTAAAAGAGCGTGCCGAAATCATCCGCAAGATTCGTGATTATTTCGAGTTGCACGGTTTTCTAGAAGTTGAAACGCCAATACTTTCGCGGGATACCATTGTTGACCGCTATTTGGAGCCGATTGAAATTGACGACGGCGGTTGTCCGTATTATCTCCAAACCTCGCCGGAATTTGCAATGAAACGGCTTCTTGCCGCCGGAGCAACGGCGATTTTTCAAATCACTCGCGTGTTTCGCAAGGGCGATTTCGGACAGATACACAACCCGGAATTTACGATGCTTGAATGGTATCGTGTTGGGGATAATTATGAAGCCGGAATTGCGTTTTTGATTGATTTAATTCACACGATTCTTCAACGCGAAAAAGCGAACATCGTTACGCTCCGCGAACTGTTTGATGAACACGTTCATCTGAATCCTCATACAGTGTCGTGTCGAGAATTTTATGAATTTGTTCAAAATAGACAGATACCGTTTCCCGATTCGTTCAGCGCCGAAGAACAAACTCGCGAGGATTGGGTGGATTTGATTTTTTCCGAAATCATTCAGCCGCAATTGGGATACCGCGAACCGATCATCGTTACGGATTATCTTGCTACGCAATCACAGCTAGCAAAAACACGAACTGTTGCAGTTTCCGAAACCGGCAATGGAAATAATCGCGACGATACTGCATTTCAAGTTGCGGAACGGTTTGAGTTATTTGTTGACGGTTTGGAATTGGCAAATGGTTATCATGAATTGCTTGACGCGAATGTGTTGCGCGAGCGAATCCGTAAAACGAATATGTTACGTGCCTCCGACGGCAAAAAAAAACTGCCGGAAGAAAGCCGATTGCTCGCGGCAATGCGTCATGGTTTGCCGACATGTAGCGGTTGCGCGATGGGAATAGACCGGCTGCTGATGGCAGCGCTCGGTACAAAAAAGATCGCCGATGTTATGCCGTTTACTTGGGATATTGCGTAAAGAAGAAATAAAATCAAGGAGAAAATACCAGCACAATGCGTCTTTCGTAGCATAATATCGGCTCATGATACTTTGTAAAAAATTAAGCAACTATTCAGTCGCCCTGGTTTTTGTTGCCTTTTGGCATGGGTTTGGTTTTACGGATTATTTCGTTGTTTGGGGACAAGATTTGAAAGCGTCATAGCAAACTATGGCATCAGTTGCCTAAGCCAAATAAATCCGCACTGGGCAACTGCATCATTACTCGACTGGCTTTACCATTGCCGCCCTTTATTTATCAAGTTTATCTTAGTAGCCAGCAAAGCTTCCAAACTCGCCTTTATGCCCTTATTTTTTAGATGGTGGATTGTTACCAAACCAAATGGAACGAAAAATATAAAATTGACGGTAACTATTCCGTTGTCCTGTACGGATTTATTTGGTTTGAGCGACTGAATAGTTACGAAAAATCAATGAACAATGCTTGGCGACTTTTTTAATTAGCGCGCGTAACATGAGTTATTATTTCTTTGCATAAACCTTCTATTGAAAGAATAAAAACTTCAAATCTAAAAATTTTATTATGGCACATTTCCTCGTCCAACATCTGTGTTAAAGATTTCTTATTTTTCTTAATTTTCTGACTTGAAAACATTTCCCAAAAGTCGCGTTTCGTGTAGAATAGAGGTAAAATACATAGGCAATAACGATTTTGATTAAAATATAAATTTAGAGAAAATCGGGAAAGCATTGCCTTAACGAATTGTTGGAAAACGTCTGGCTTCTTGTACGGGGGGCTTCATTGCGACAACGACCTTTTCGATTTCTGCACGCGGCGGATTTGAATATTAGTCAACCTCTCAACGGGTTGGGCGATGTCCCTGCGCATCTTTTGCCACGAGTTGTCGATGCGCCGCGGGTTGCGGCGGAACGTGTTTTTGCCGCAGCAATCACCGCCCAAGTTGATTTTGTGATTTTAAGCGGAAATTTGCTAAATCCCTATCAAACGGGACCTTGGGGACCGGTTTTTCTTGTCGATCAATTTGAAAAATTGAACGCGGCGAAGATTCCTGTTTTTTGGGCGACCGGAAAATCCGATGCGGCGGAACGTTTGCCTACGGAATTGGAATTACCGCCCAATGTTACAGTTTTTCCGGTTTCGCATGTGGAATCCAGCGTTTTTGAAAAAGACGGTTTTTCGATTGCTAAAATTCTCGGTGTGAGCCGATCATCGGAACATCGAAAAATTCGTCCGGGCGAATTTACGCCGGACAATTCCGGTTTATTTACAATTGCGGTCGCGGTCGGAAAAGTCAATCCGTCGCGTTTGAAAAACCGCGGAATTGATTATTGGGCGCTCGGCGGAAATCCTGTTCGTCATACGTCTTACGGGCAATTTATTTTGGCGCAAATGGATGAAAAAAAACATGAACAGTCCAAATCGCCGACAAAATTTTCTTCGCAAGAATCGTTAAAAAAAACTCAAAACAAAGACGCGTCCGACAAAAAAGATTCCGAAATATTTTCTCCTATCGACTTAAAACGTGTGCGTGAGGAGTTGTCGCGGTCGTCGATTGTTCACTATCCTGGCGTTACGCTTGCTCGCAACTTTGACGACAATGGACATTACGGTGCGACGTTGGCGGAAGTCGATGAATTTGGGCAGATACAAATGTCGCTTGTGCCGACCTCGCCGGTTCGTTTTGTCAATGAACAGGTTCGTGTCGAATCGACCGCCAATTTGGAACGTTTAAAAGAGGAGTTGCGCGACCGGCTGATTTCTCATCGTAGTTTGCAAGATCGTTACGACTTGTTCGTCCGATGGACAGTTGATGGTTCGCAGGAACTCGAAACGAAATTGCGGCGCGATGCGATTGTTACTCCGATTAGCGACGAACTACGACGTGAATTTGGTACAACCGAGCCGTTTTCGTGGGTGGTGGAAATCGCGCCGACATTGTCGGAAAATCTCCCTCCAGAGTATTACGATCAGGAAACAATTTTGGGCGACTATTTGCGAAAGTTGCGGCGGTATCAAATGGGCGAAGCGCACACGCCGTCACTGGAGCGTTATTTACCAAAAGACAGTCCGATTTTTCCGCAGCCGGAATCGGAAAGCTTGGAAATAAAATCCGATAAAAAATCGGAAAAAACATTCGATTTGGACGAATACGCAGAGCCATTATTACGTTCCGATACGAAAAAACAAGAAGACATTCTCCGTGAAGCGTCGCTTTTAGGCGTGGAATTACTGGGATTCCACGAGTCGGATGAATTGGCTCAAGTAACGGAAACGAAAGATTTTAAAGAATCGAAAAGAAAAGTCTCTCATAACCCAAATGTTAATGTGAAGTATAAAAAATAAACTTTTGCAAATTCCCACCAGACCTCTTAAAATAAGCATTCAAACGCATATTAAATTGGTCTAAAAAAGTTGCTCATTCATTTTGCCAAGCCGAGACGTGTGAGCAAGGCGTGCATGCGTTTCGCGTTTTTTCCGGTAAAGTCCAATTGTTCAATAACCCAATTGATTACGTTACGCAACGATTCTTTCAGCATAGCGCGGCAACTTTCGCCAATCGTTGTCAGTTTCACGGACGCCCATTCGCTTCGACTTGTGTTAGTCGGTTCCCGTACCAAGAGAGAGCACGCCAACATCACGAAGTAGATGTGCCTTGTTTCCCCGGATTATTTCGTTTTTGGAGGACACTATTTGAAAACGCAATAGAAAACTATGGCAATCAGTTTCCCAAGCCAAATAAATCCACACTGGACAGCAATCTTAATGACGACGCCTCCAATGACTTTGCACTAGTTATTCGAAAGATTTTACTATTGCCGCCCTTATTTACCCAGTTGCCGTGCGGATGTATTTTGGGTGGGCAACTGAACAGTGATAATATCAAGACAAAATAAACGCCCGCAATAACAACCACGTAAATAGTTTCAATCAGTTCAAATAAATAATTTTCACTTTTTTTCCAAATCCTTGTAAAACAGATAAAAGATTTGTATAATAGGCGGCGTTGTTGACAATTTTGCTGTCGAGTCTTGTCATGGTTTTATTTTCATTTCCATTAAAACAGGTGTTGTCATGTCTTTTCGCCGTCAAACAAATTCATGTGGTTTTACGCTCATTGAACTTCTTGTTGTTATTTCGATTATCGGTGTTTTGCTGGCGCTTCTTTTACCTGCGGTTCAAGCGGCAAGAGCGTCGGCGAGAAAAACGCAATGTACAAATAATATGCGTCAAATTGGTTTGGCGATTCTCAGTTACGAAGAGGCACGAACTTGTTTGCCGACTTCTCGCAC